>NZ_CP036267.1:6241540-6357355 GCF_007744255.1 Thalassoglobus polymorphus
CCCCGGCATCCTGAATGTACGTGGGATGGAATTTGTCATTCCGGTCCATCGTGTCGCTCCCCTTGACGAGAGGGAGTCGATAAGCACCAAGTTCGAGAACGGAAGTGGCGCCCGATGCGGCGAGCAGTTCCTGAACTTTTGAATAGAGGTCCCAACGCGATTGGTGGTAATATTTGTCAGTCGATGCGAGTTTCTGAAATTCCTCGTAGCTCACAAATTCCATTGCTGTTACCCCAGTGGTTGAGTCAGATGTTGATAGCGCCCCAGAGCACCGAAGTCGCTTGGTTGAAAATCTGTCTTCAGGAAAATCAGCTGACGCCGAAGGATTTCTTCTCGGTTCTTGTATCGGAGTGAACTTCCGAAACCAGTGACATGGTTTTGAGTCGCTGAGGCTTCGTGTCGTCGATATTTTCCAGCGAGATGCTTTGAAATGAAGAATCGAACTCGTCGCGAATGGAGAGCTCTGAGGTAAAACTCCGTGTCGAGCCCACCACGATTCCTGATGGGCGACCCGAAATCTGCGAAGCCGCCGAGTTCCCGGACAGTTGCCAGTTTCATGACAGCAGCACCATTGATAATAAAGTGCATGGCTGAGTTGCTCGGAAGTTTTGCAGTTCGGAGTGATCCTGGCTCAACAGGTCTGTATCTGTTTTTATTGCGGCGTGTGCTCGATCTTCGCTCATAGTTGTTGCCGAACATCTCAATGGAGGCTGAGAAAATATCTGCTCCTGCAAGAAGCAGGCTGTTGACTGCTGTTGCAATTCGGTCTGGGTTGCTGATGTCGTCTCCATCCTGAATGGCAACGAAACCTGTCTCGCAGTATTTTAGAGCATTGTTGAACGACGTGTACTGCCCCAGGTTTTCTCTGTTTCTGTACAAGCGGATATTCGAGTATTGACTCCAACGGTCAAAGAACTCTTCAGTCGATTGCCTGGAAGCGTCGTCGATCAGGTGGATGACGGTCTCGCAATTTTCTTGCTCGAGGACAGATTCAATTGCCTGGTTGACATATTCAAGCTGATCGCGAAACGGAAGCACGACATCGCAGGTGAGCGCCTCTTGTTGCGGGAATCCCACTGCATGGTGATTCATCCTGTTGCCGACGAGTTTGTAACTCGGCGGTTGTCTGGCGGGGGACGTTTGGAATTGGGCGTTGCACGCAACTGTAATTTTTTCAGAAAGAACGAACTTACGTTCTTCATAAACAAAGCGGACTATCAGGTCGAGATCATGGTCTGTTTCAAGTTGTCCAACGCCTCCGCAATCGATCAAAGAGGAACGGCGAAAGACGAGTGTCTCGACCGGGACTGTCCGGCAAAAGTCGATTGCGGGTGCTTCTGCAGGAATTTTACCCTCTTCAGTCAGCATCGCAGAACCAAAGATTTCCCCCTGGTGTTGCACCAATGCTTGAACTGCACTGTGTAGTCGGTCCGGCCGGGCAATCGCGTGCGGCGAATGAATTGCGATGAATTCAGAGTGGCACTCTGGGGCGATCAGGTGGACGGCTTCGATTTCAGAGAGAGGAGTTTCTGAGAAGTGAATCAAAGTCCTCGAGTCATTTGCAAACTCTTCAGCTGCCTGTCTGCCTGTCCCTGAGTGACAGACAATGTGAAGAGTTGGAGTGCAGCCTCGCTGTTGGCGAAGACTTTCAAGTGAGTCGGGAGAGAGAGGTTCGTGCTGTGTCAGATTTACGACAACATCGCATTCAACATCGCACTCAACCGGCAAAGCGTTCTCTGGGAGCTCCAAAGAGATTCGAGTAACTCGTGCTTTGAGGGGAGTGTGAGAACGGAGCCCCGCTTCTGCGTATTGCTTTAACGATTTCACTTGAGTGAGATCGAGATCGGGGATGCCACCCAGTTGTTCGATGTTCCTCGTGACTTCATACAGCAGAGAAGCCAGAACGCTATTGAAGAACTGCGGTGAGGCTGTAGTTTCGCCACCACATGCGAGGCATGCGTCCGGCTTCACTTGTCCCCAGTGAGTTTCCTGGAGGCCAGCGATGTCGAGTACGCGTTGGCAGATCGCAGGTGAATTTTGAGTGTGCTCATCGTCTTGAGCACGTCGGTGACAACAATTCACGAGGCCCGTGTTGCTCATTATTTCATAGTCGGAGACTTGGAGCAGCCGATTTTGACACACTCGCCTTCGAATCGCGGGACGTAGTCTTTTGGCGGTCCTCCACCACAATTATAACCTTCTTTGCAGTGGGAGCTAATGAGGATCGTCCCCTTCCAGATGCAGTACCCATTTTGAAAAGCTCCTCCACTACTGTCGAATGAGCCAGGTAGAGTGTTCCCTGTGCAATTATCCTGCATAGCCTTGCCCTTATTAATGATTGTCACATTGGATGGTGTTGATGGGAATTATGTATTGTTCAACAGGATTCGAAAAGTCTCAAACTGAGAAGTTGTGGAGATCGCTGGTAAGAATTGAGCGAAAAGTCAGCCCTGCAGTCTCCTGTCTCGATACATCATTGAATGATATTTCACTCCTCGAAGGTCGCATTCACGGCATCTTCATGAGCGTTGCCGTATCACGCCTTTGCGATCTGACTCGTACGGAGGAGTGTTTTTACTGAGGAGGTCACTGCTGCCCGGTGTGCCCGTGGAAGCTCGATTTTCTAATAAAATTGCTGTTCGCCACGAGATAGAGTCTGAACACCAATTCGAAAGATGCTCTAAACTTCGGTTGCCCCAGATAGCCAGAGGATCAGTTGTTCCATTTGCATCTGCAATGGAAGTTGACTTCTTCCTTTGAGGTCCGAGTCTGCTTGTGCCAGGCGGTTAAGGATACGTTCTGCGCGAGGTCTGCGAATGCGACGGAGGTAGCGCTCGACGTCGTCTATTTCTTTGTAGAAGACGCCAGCTTCCTTGAGTGCCGCGGGGAGTGGTTTTCCCTGTCGAGACAGTTCTGTTGCAAGTGCGATTTTCTTGAAGACGTAGTTCATTCCTCCGAGGATTTTCTGAGGGGCTTCGCCAGCGTGCATTAGTTTTTGTAAGCAATTCAGTGCCAGATCTGTCTGGCCATCGCGGGCAGCGTTGATCATGGTCCAGGTTGTTTCTGCCTTCCACCCTCCGACCAGCGTGCGGACATCTTCCGCTCCGATTTTTTCACGATCGCCGACGTAGGAAGTGAGCTTCTGAAGCTCCTGGTCCAGCAATCCCATGCCAGTACCAGCGAGTTCCATTATTAATTGTGCAGCGTCCCGCGTTAAATGTTTTTCGTATTCCTCTTTTGCCTGCATGACGAGCCAGGATGAGAGCCGGCCTCCAGTTAACTCAGAGCATTCGATGGCAAGTCCGGTCTTCGCAATCTTTTTGGCGAGTTTTGTGTTGCCCGGCCACTTCTTGACTTCAAGCACAAGCTTCGATTTTCCGACCGGGTTCGCTGCAAAGGATTCCAGTTGCGGGCGGTTTGCGGAGACGAACTCATCGGCATTCTCAACCACCACTAATTTCGAAGGGGTGAACATGGAGACCGTTTGTATTTCATCGCGAACGGTTCTGAAGTCGGTCTCTTTCCCGGTAAAACGAGTGAGACCGATCGATTCTTCAATGGGGGAGCCGAGAAATGTCTGGCAAAGTCCGTCCAGAGTGGACGTTTTTAAGTGAGATTCGTTTCCGTAGAGAACGATCATCGACGCGGTTTTCGCATCGTCTTTCTGCTTTATAAAGTCCGTTGCGTGCATGGTCGGGTCGCAAAAGAATGTTTTTGTTGCATCATCTGAAATGCGACTTGCTGAACCGGCCCCCGACTCTCAATCAACCGAGGAGCACGATCAGCAATGAAAATTCTCTGACGTTCGAGTCTTCAAGGGACTCGTGCGCCAGCTTGGCTGTTAGTGATTGTGGTCATTCAGAAAATTTGCTTCAGCAGCCGAGAATTACAGACCAACATGCACGTGGTGTACGAGCATGTTGATTTGTAAGACTCTTGTCTTGTTACTCGACAACAGTGGCTTGTTTGATGTAATCGAGTTCAGGGAAATCGGCTTTAAGGTATTCGTTCCCTTTGCTTTGGACTTGTCCCTGTCCGGGGCCGCGACCTTGTGGGGCGCCTTCGCCGTATCCGGCATAGAGAGCATCAACAACTTCCATTCCCTCAGTCACTTTCCCGAACGGGGCAAAGCCCTGATTGTCGAGGAAGCTGTTGTCGCCGAAGTTGATGAAGACTTGCGAAGTACGCGTGTTCGGTCCGGCAGTTGCGAAGGTGATCATGCCACGAGTATTAGACTGCGTGGTCGGGTCATCTTTGATCTGTTTGTTACGCCATTTCGCTGAGACCGCAGGGTCGCCAGCGATTCCGAACTGCACCATAAATCCTTCGATGACACGGAAAAAACGAGCTTCGTTGAAAACGCCATCTTCAACAATTTCTTTGAATTGAGCCGCTCCGAGCGGAGCCCATTCCGGGTGGACTTCAACTGTGAAATCCCCTTTGGATGTCTCAAATTTAACTTGATACACGTTGCTTTTCTCCGTTGTCGTCTTGAGTTGATTGTTGATTCGTGTTTTGTTGGCGTCTGCGAAGGTTCATCAATGAGGCTGAAGCCAATCCAATGTGATCTCATTGTCTTGACGTTCTGCCATGTGGCGAACAGTATTTCAGAAATGCAATCGCGTCGAAAGTTATTGCGAGCATCAGTGATGGGAATCGTCTTTACTCACTCGTCTTTGCAGCTGAGTCAGCTGATTCAGCCGTTTCGACCTCTTCGGGGAGGATCGTCGCTTTCTTGATGTAGTCGAGCTTAGGGAAATTCTCGTTCAGGTAAGCATTTCCCTGCTGTTGGATCTGTCCCTGATCGGGAGTTTCACCGTATTCAGAATTGATGGAATCAACGATATCCATTCCCTCGATCACTTTGCCGAAAGGGGAAAAGCCTTGAGAGTCTAGTTGAGCCCCTTGCTTACCGTGGTTGCCGTAAGTGATGAAAACTTGAGAGGTACGTGAATTTGGACCGGATGTCGCAAATGAGACCATGCCTCGAGTGTTGGATTCGATCACCGGGTCATCCGGGATCGTTTTGTTTCGCCACTCTGCTGAAACTTTGGGGTCTCCAGGGATTCCGAATTGAACCATAAATCCAGGGACCACTCGGAAAAATCTTGCTTCATCAAACACACCTTCTTCGATGAGTTTTTTGAACTGAGCCGCACCACGAGGAGCCCACTCCGGATGGACTTCAATTACGAAATCTCCTTGAGATGTTTCAAATTTGGCTCTGTAGACATCTCCAGCAGGGACCGGGGCCTCCGCTGGGGCTGATGAGACATTCTCCGGTGGGACTGTCTCGAAGGCACTGTTGTCGAAATCTTTCTCTGCGACACAGGAAACGAGCAGGAACGCAAAGGCTGGAATCGCCAGAAATCGGGAAAGGAGCTTCTTGTTCATTATTCACTATTATCGATAGGAGAAACAGACAGGACCGCGAGTGAAGTCGCGGTCAAATGAGTCGTTCTTAAAACTGATCCTGAAACCTCAATTTGCTCTCTCAAGCATCGAGAAAAGGAGCTATTCCAGAGGTTTTCGGACTGGTTCTAGAATATCCCGAGCTGATCACGGGCATCCTCAGTCATCCGTTCCGGTGTCCACGGGGGGGACATGACCAGTCGGATTTCGGCTTTCTTGACATCATCAAGCTGTTCGAGAGCCATCTTTGATTGCTGGACAATTTGAGGGCCAGCCGGACAGGCCGGGCTGGTGAGCGTCATATCAACTTTGACAGTTCCCTCTTCCTCAGAACCTTCTCCAGCTTGTTCAACTTCGTAAATGAGGCCCAAATCAACAATGTTGATCATTAATTCAGGGTCAATGACTTGCTTCAAGGCTTCAATCAACTCGGCATCTTCTGCCATTTCGGTATCCTCAGTTCAGACTATTTTGAGAAGAGCCCTATTGTAGATGCCCACACATCGAGAAGAAAGGACCAACCCTCCACTTCAGGCATGCAGTGGGAAAACGGAGGATGGTCAATTCAAAGTCGTGAATCAAGTTCCATGGTCCGGCCTTCACGAGACGATTGCAAGCTTTTTAGCATGATTTCAGTAACGTGGCGTGCGAAATCCGCATTGCTGATTTCTGGTTGCTTCCCTTCTCGGGCACAGGCGACCCATTCCTGATGTGAATTGAGGTTAGGATACCCGCCGGTTTCGATAGGTTCCTCGATCAGCGGAGCGTCTTCGTCCACGAGCGAACTGGGCCGCGAGAGGATTAAATCACTGGTTAAACTGGGGTTGGTCACTTTGGCATCGGTTCCGTGGATGGAAAACCCGTATGTTCTCGCTCCATCGCACCAGCCGGTCTCCGCTGTCCCGAGCACACCACTTTCAAATTCCAGGATGATCGTGGCTGTATCTTCGAGTTCTGTCGGCTTGGCAAGAGTCGCCACGCGACAGGTGACCGCTTTCACAGACCCCAGAATCGCAACAAGGTGAGCAATCGAATAGACCCCCATGTCAAACAACGCTCCGACGTCCGCTTTCTGGGCGTCAAAAAACCAGAGATCATCATCGAGGTCCTCTTGGAGGATTTCCTGAATCGTCGCGTAGTAAACTTCGGGACCACCGTGGCTGAAGCGTGCAGTTGCGGAAGAGACCTTTCCCAACGTCCCTGCCTGAACAGCTTCGCGAGCTGCGAGAACGTGAGGCTTGGAGACATACGGTAACGCAAGAACCGTTCGGTCGCTGGCGTTGACCGCTTCGACAAATTGCTCTGCTTCGATCAGAGATGTGCTGAGTGGTTTTTGGATATGGACATGCTTGCCAGCTTTCAGGGCCATGAGTCCATACTTCACATGCAGCGGATGCGGAACCGCAATGATGACTCCATCGATTTCGGGGTCAGCGATGACCTCTTCGTACGAGTGTGTCCAGCGTGGGACGTTGAACTTCTCGCTGAGGGTTTCCAGCCGACTTTGTTTTCGTCCCGCCAGAACAACGACTTCTGCGTTTTCAACCTCCTGCATTTCCGGCAGGTGAAGCTTCGACGCAATTCCACCAGCTCCAATGACTCCAACCTGAAATGTTGACATCGATTTCCCCCTCTGCTGTAGCAGCCTGTCGAAATCGTCATGGTCGACGACTTTGCGTGAACGGCGATCTCTTCTTTGAACGGATTCTGAAACCTGAAATTGCTCCCTCAAGTGTTGAGGGAAACGGTTATTTCAGAGGTTTTCGGAATGAGTTTGATCTTACTCTGCTTCTGAGACCGTCAACTTAGAGATGGCTTCGGAAGAAAGTGGAGCATGGTAAATCCGCAAGTCGGTCATTCGACCTCGAAAGTAATCGCGTGTTCCAAATCCGATTCTGGCTGGAGCTTTGTTTGAGATGTTCAGGTCAGATGCGAACGAGGAAGATGTGGAACTCAACTGACCATCGACATACAAATTCAGCTTGCCTTGATTCCGAACCGCTGCGAGATGATGCCAACCGGGAGAGAGGGTTTTATCATGAGTTGCGACATGGCCAATCGAAACAGAGTGAACACGACCTGCGGGAAGCGTCCCCGCAAACAATTTTCCTTGAAACACAGCCATCGACCAGACGCGGCGATACTTCACATCCGGCGTCATATCCAGACGAGCAATTTTCTTCCAATCCTGTCCCCCATCAAATCGGTAGACCTCTCCCGTTGGAAGTGACCCGGCATACATCTGTCCGTTGTAAACCAGGAGTGGCATGCTTTCTCGCTCATCTCCAAGGTGCCCTGCGAGGTTCCATTCTGGCTGACCATTTTTTAATCCTCCGAAGCGGTAGACGCGGGCATTGGGCCACTCGCTGACATAAAGATCTCCTTGAAAAACTGCAAATCCGTATGTTTGAGTCGCATCTGGCAGGGTTCCAAGACTCTCCCACGCTTTCCCATCGTATCGGTAGACTGCTCCCTCGTCGTACCCAGTCGCATAAATGTGCCCGTTGTAAACACCCAAAGCTTCGACACGTTTGCCATCTGGAGTTCCACAATCTGTCCACTTCTTTCCGCCGTCGTAGCGATAGAACCCAGCCGGTTTGTACATCGACGAAGCGTACAGTTTCCCGTTGAAGACGGTCATTCCATTGATCGCTTCTGTGTTGGGAAGCTGACCGCAGTCAATCCATTTGTTGGGGGCTTCCCAGCGGTAAACACGCCCACCCAAATTCGGATTGTCCGACTCAGCTAATGAAGACCCAGCCAATCGGTAACGGCTGACACCTGCGTAGAGTTCGCCATTGTAGACTGCGAGTGATGAAACAGAGTTGCAGCGATCAGGTGCGCCGAGATCGTGCCATGTTTTTCCGTCAAATCGAAAGACTCGCCCCGATTCTTCAACGCCCGCTTCGCACGTTCCTGCAAAGAGGTTTCCGTCATGCACCGCCATGGAGTAAATCAGAACTGCATTTCCCAGCCGGCCGTGATCTGTCCACTCTCCGGGCGTGCTTCCGTTGTCGAGTCCGAATTCCACTGTCCGCAATTGTGACTGGCTGGAGGTCACACCATGTGCGCTATGGATTCCTAACTGAACTCCCCGGCGTGACAGTGAGTCGTAATAGTTGAATATGTCACCGGGGACATCACTCGTGGGGGATTCAATAAAGACTCGGACCGCAACTGTGAAGTCCCCTGAGTCAGGGATGACTGCATCTGGAAGTTGGATCGATGACGAGGTTCCATTGAACTCTGCGCTCCGGACCCCATTTGGTGCAGTTCCAAACTTGACCTCCTGATTCATTCCGTGATGACCGTTTCCGGAATGGTCGAGCGTATCTTGGATCAACGGATAGTGAGCAACCACTTCAGGCTCATCTGCAATCACGCAATTCGGAAATAACAATACTGCGAGAGCAAGAAGAAGGTGAGAAGAGCGCACAGAGATCGAAGTCATCAGCGAAGCCTTTCCGAAACAGATTGAGGGTTCGTCAGAACGCGAAGCACAACAGCAAAGTGAAATCTGATCCTAGCGGCTTCTCGTAAGTTCGTCAAAAAGGAGAGGAGATTGAAATTGAATACGGTGAGTCAGGTTCATGGTCTGTCCCATCCGGAAGGAGTGGCACGATCAGACTGGATTGCAGCGTAAGGATGGGCGTGGCGGATTCAGCGTTGACTTCCATTTTTCCATGATCAGAGCATGTTCACAGTTGGTCTGCAGTGAAATCTCTGCATCTTTGGCTGCTATTCACCACCGGTGACTAAGTGTCTTACTGAAAACCTGAATGAAACTTGCTCTCGAAGTGGTTTTCAGGAAGTCGTACAATGCGTGCTGGTATTTAAAACATACCGAACACTACCCATTCCGAACGCTACCAAAGATCAGGACCATGACTCGATATTTACTCTTAGCTGCGCTCATTCTTCAGGTTGGAGTCTTTTCAAAAAGCGTCACAGCTGAGGATGCTTCAACAAGCTTCAAGCTCGAATCAATTGAGCTGGGGACAATTAGCAATCTTCATTCATTTGGGGCGACGCTGCTTTGTGGACAACCTTCCGCGAGTGATCTGGCGAAAGCCAAGGAACGCGGAATTGAACATGTCATTTCACTTCGTGAACTGGACGAAATCGATTGGAATCAGGCGGAAGCAGTTGAGGCGCTTGGGCTGCAGTATTATCACTTTGCTTTTCGATCCCCTGAGTCTCTGACGGATGAAATCTTCGAGAACTCTTTGAAGTTGCTGGCAAACTCTCAAATGTCGCCGGTCATGCTTCATTGTGCTTCGGCGAATCGCGTTGGAGCAATTTGGTTGGCACATCGTGTTTTGAATGATGGCCTTCAACTGGCAGAGGCACGTGACGAGGCGAAAAAAGTCGGCTTGAAGACGCCAGCTTTTGAGGAAAAGGCACTGGCCTATATCGAAAATCAGAAAGCCAGGAAAACAGACGTTCCAGAGGGGATCAATGATCGGTTTCTCGACGCAAACCTCGATGTGAGCGAATGGCTCGGACGCTTCGAAATCGAAAGCCGCGAAGTTTACTTTGCTCGTGAGAAAGTGCTCGACGCATGTGCTATCAAACCGGGTGACTCGGTTGCCGATATTGGAGCCGGGACCGGATTCTATAGCCGGCTCTTTGCATCGGCTGTTGGGGAAACCGGCTGGGTCTACGCGGTGGATATCTCACCTCGATTTCTGGAGCACATCAATCGGAAGTCACAGTCAGACAAGGTCACGAACATCACAAGTGTCCTCTGTACTGATCAGTCAGTCAGGCTCCCGCCGAACTCTGTTGATGTGGCTTTCATTTGTGACACCTATCACCACTTTGAATCTCCGCAAGCAACAATGGCGTCGATCCACCGAGCCCTGAAGCCAGGCGGAACACTCGTCGTGATTGACTTCGAACGCATTCCCGGGAAATCGCGGGAGTTCATTCTCGGACATGTCCGAGCTGGAAAAGAGGTCTTTCAAGCAGAGATTGTCGAGTCTGGTTTTCAGTTCATCGAGGAACTGAAAATTCCGGCCTTCAAAGAAAACTATCTTCTCCGGTTTCAGAAAAAATAGAAGCTGTCCCGGAAGCTTGTGAGAGAGTCAATTTTTTCAACTTTTGAGAGAGTGAATTCAGGTTTCAGGATGAATTCAGAACTTCCAGCAAGTGCCTCATTTGCCCTCTTCGTAAGTCTCTACAAACTCTGCAAAAAACGAAGCAGGGCTTTGAGGTGTTGGTCGCTGAGAGAGTCGTCGAGTTGATGACCGAAGTGAGTGAAAACTTCTGGGAGCGATTTGGCTCGGGAGTCGTGGAAGAAACTGCGTCGGTAGCCGACTGCGTTGAGTGATGGAGGGTTGAATTTCTTCAGCCCATGTTCATCCTCTAAGCCGACATCGTAAGTCGAATCGGACGTGTATGTGAGCGGCGGAACGTGGCACTTTGCGCAGCCCTGTGAGGTGAAAACTTCGAGACCTTGTGCGATAAGCCGCTTATCCTGCTCATCTTGAGCTGGCTGAAAGGGGGGAGGGTGTTCGAGTGTGTGCAAGAAAGCGACGAGATCATTGGCCTGCCGCGCGCTGAGACCTCCGCCGCGCATCGTGGAATCTCCCGACAGAAGCACTTGATCATGCAGGCTCCTCATCGTTCCGTTCCAGGCCCATGGGTTGTCGTCACGACCACCGAGTAAAGAAGGGACGCGTTTCGGCGCGCCAGCGTTCCCATCGCCGAAAGTATCAGCGAGTTGAGTATTTGTGTGGCCGTCGATATGGCAACTTTGACAGCTATACCAACCGAACCGGGAAATGTTCCCATCGAAGAAGAGTTCCTCGCCTCGATCACGTGACGTCAATTGTGGTTGCGGCCCCAATGGGATGGTTTTGGTCACGAGTTGCTTCTTGAGATCGATGACCGAGACCGAGTCGCTGAGATTGTTGAGGCAGTAAATCTGCTTTTGGTCTGGTGAGATCACGAGGTCCACAGGACGTTTTCCGACACGAATGCGGTTGCGAACCACTCCGTAGGAATTCATAGTTGCCACCTCGTTGACACCTGCAAGTGCGACAAACCTCTCGGAAGATTTGGCGATATGAATCGCTCCCGGGTCAGCCGCACCGTCAGAGGGAACGCCGATTTCCTGAATCCCCAGAGATTGAACATCGACCCTGGATCGCGACGTTCTTGTGAATTGAAGCTCTTGAACGACATTCTCAAGGACTCGTCCCGAAGCAATGTTATTCGGTGTCGTCGGGATATCAGGAAACAGGATTTGGTGAGTCAACAGGCAGCGGTCAGCTGAAAGAAATGCAATCCCTCGGATTTGGTGAGCATGGAGTTTTGTCTGTCCGACGATTGTTTGTGATTTCGTGTCGATGACAACGAGCTCTCCTCCGAAGGCATCCGCCACGATCAGCATTGTTCCATCGGGTGAAAAGCAAACCTCACTCGGTTCGAATTTCAGAGGAATCGTGGATTGAACTTTGGGGATTGGTTCGACCGAAATCAATGAAACATGGCGATCCCAAACTGAGCTGACAGCGAGTAAAGATTCATCAGGAGAGAGGCACAAGCTTTGAGCACCTCGTCCGATTTCAATTGACTGTTGAACGGAGAGTTCGCCAGGTTTCAGAGATGCGAATAAAACTCGCCCGGATTTTGTATCGACGATTGCCAGTAGATGAAGTCGGTCGATCCAGATTAGCTTTGTTGGGCTTGCATTGATGTCAGCCTCCTGCACTTTTCCGGTGGTCGGGGCGAGCAGGGAGATCGTCGAGCCGCGCTCGTTAGCGATTGCCAAGATCTGCGCCTCTGGAACCCAGCACATTGAAGCCGGACGTCGGCGAAGCGGTTGCTGAGGTTCTCGGAGAGGATATCGAGACTCAGGTTCAGCGGCGAGCAGAAGAGTTGAGGTGCACAGGGCAGAGAAAAGCAGGAACTGAAATAGTCGAGATGTAGGCATCGCTCAGCGACTTTCACATCAATATCACCATGGCGCGCCAGCACCTTTCAAGAAGTGACGGATGCTTCTTTTAGCTGAGATCTTTAAATGCGTCCCAACTCAGATAGCCAGCAATCGCTGCACAAATGATAAAGAGAATGTCCATTAAGAATGTATGTTCTGACCCGGAGAATGGAACCCCCAGGACAAGATCGGCAATCGCTGCCAAGGCAACTAATACTGAAACGACCATCGAAGCAATCACTGCTTGTTTGGGAAGGTCTTTCATGTTCAATCTCTGCTCTACGGCGTAAAAATCTGAAGTAGGGAAGGCATCGACGAAACATCACCGCAAGTGCCATGTCTCAGTGTAGTCTCTCAGTATAGTCTCGCACGCCTATCAAGGAACAGTTCAATAGAAATTTCTTCTGAACCAAAACGAACGAAAGTTTTCAGGGAAAAACCTTGCAAATCGTACCGGGCTCGTGAAAGGCATCATCAGGAATAACTGTACAATTCCACCAGGTTGCGGTCTGGGTCAAAGATGTAGAGCTGAGTCGGTCCATCTGGCCGCTCTTTTGGGCCTGCGACAATCTCAATTTGCATTTCTTCCAGTTTTTGGGCCGCTTGCATCGCATCGTCGACTTCGAACGCAAAATGACGTGTGCGGCTGATCAAACATTCCTCGGGAACAAAGCTGTGTGCCGGGCCAGAGTCATCATGCTCCAGAATCAAATGGATTTGTGTTGTCCCTGCCTGGAACCAAAGACCGGCAAATCGAAATCCCGGTCGCTCGACTTCCTGCATCCCGAGAAGGTCTACGTAAAATTTTCGCGAAACGTCAAGGTCTTTGACGACCAGAGTGACATGGTCAATTCGTTTGACTTGGATATTGGGAAGAGGCATGGTGTTGGCGACTCTGGTCAATGCAAGCGGGTAGACTATTCGATGTTCTGGATCATTTCTCGCATCTTTTCGATGGCAGCTTTCATGTCCACAACGCGATGTGCGATTTCGATATGATTTGCTTTCGAGCCGATGGTGTTGACCTCCCGGAACATCTCCTGGCCGAGGAATTCCAGTTTTCGCCCCGCTGCTTCGTTGCCATCCAGAAGGGAGCGGTATTGCTGCAAGTGAGACCGTAACCGGGTCACTTCTTCAGTAATATCACAGCGGTCAGCGAACAGGCTTGTTTCTCGAAGCAGATCGTTGTCGTCAACTTTGACGCTCGTTGATTGCAGCAACTCGTTGACGCGGTTTTTCAGCCGGTCTCGGTAATCGACGATCACTTGTGGAGCAATTTTTTCGATCGCGTCCAGATTCTCTTCGATCTTGCTCGAAAGCGAGTTCAGCTCGTCTCCCATGGACTCGCCTTCTTGAATGCGGAAGTCCTGAAATTGCTTCAGAGCTGCAAGAATGACTTCTTCAAAGAGCGGCCAGTCACCCTCGTCGACCGATT
This sequence comes from Thalassoglobus polymorphus, assembly GCF_007744255.1. Classification (GTDB taxonomy): domain Bacteria; phylum Planctomycetota; class Planctomycetia; order Planctomycetales; family Planctomycetaceae; genus Thalassoglobus; species Thalassoglobus polymorphus. The sequence goes on from NZ_CP036267.1 coordinate 6,255,331, forward strand.
TCTCGTAATTATCTTTGAGGATCCCCGGCAGTGAAAGTAAGGGGGATAGATCCTTAGGCGGATCGGTTTTGAGTTCCGCAGCGATGTCTGTGAGTTGCGTCCAATACTGCTGCACTGCGAGTTGATCAATCGTCGCAGCTCGCTGGTCCGCCAACTGCCGAACTCGCAACGAAACGGTCAATGTTCCGCGGGCAACGTTTTTTCGAATCAGGCGTTCGATATTTGATTCGAGTGCCAGGAAAGCATCCTGGCAACGAACTGAAACTTTGAGATGTCGATTGTTGACGCTGCGAATTTCAGCGGTGACAGAGACACGTTCATTCTGACCACTGGCATCACCGTGGCCTGTCATACTTAACAACACGGGAGTCCCTGCTGGTTTGCGGCGTGGCCATCAAGCCAGCCATTTGATGTTAATTTTCAGGAGCAGGTGGTGTTGTACCATCCGCTTCTGGAGTTGTCGCGTTGCTGGCTTCTGCATCAGTTTCAGCTGGTGGGGCGACAGCATCTTCTTCGATGTTTGCGTCATCTTGAGTTTCTGCGTCGGCATCGTCACCCGTAGTTGCATCGCCTGTCGTGTCGCCAGCACTCATTTCTCCGGCTGGTGCCAGGCTTCGTTCGAGGCTGGTCGCTGCACTTCGCATTGCACATCCCCCGATTCCTGCCAAGAGAACCCAGATCGTTGCAGTGACAACGGTAATCCAGGTGAAGACATCGCCTGCTTTGGTTCCGAATGCACTCTGCCCGCCTGCACCACCGAACGCGCCAGCAAGACCGCCTCCACGCCCCCGTTGAAGCAGGATAATGATCATCAACAGAAAGCCGGAAAGTAGCAACAAAATTTGAAGAATAAACGCCAGCGTACCCACGATGTGGTCCTTTCACAAATTCTGAAACGATCCCTGTTTCGGAGTCGATCGTGTCAGCGATCTTTTCAGTCTGTGTCTAAGTTTGGTGGTTTCAGTGGAAGATGAATATCGATTTCCGGGAAATGCTGCAATGGGACTCTGGGCGGAACCTCTCACGAGCCCTCAATTCGAGCTCTAAATGTCATGCGGTTTTGAGGAGTCTGAGGCGCTCTCGGGGGAGTGCGTCGGACTCGAAACCGTGACATCTTGTGAGAGGCGGACCACTGGATCACTCATAATTGAGTGACCCATTGTTCGCTGTTCTCGGCTTCATCTTCGTTTGAAGAGGGCAATTTGCTCTCTCGTTGCCCGTGGAAAACGGGTTTCGTCTGTGATTTTCGTCAGTGATATTGCATCTTTCCACGAGGCATCTCGTGGAGATGGTTTCAAAATACTTTAGGAAGAAACCTTAACGCCTGCCTCGATGATTGGCAAAAAGTTCTCTGATGTGAGGCTTGCTCCTCCAACCAACGCCCCATCAACATTGGGCTGAGAGAGCAGGTCTTCGGCATTATTTGGTTTCACACTTCCTCCGTAGAGGATGCGTGTTGCGTTCGCAACGTCTGCACTATAACGGCTTTCCAGCCATTTGCGAAGATGATCATGGGCAGATTCCGCTTGCTCCGGAGTTGCGGTTTTTCCAGTTCCGATTGCCCAGACCGGTTCGTAAGCGATGACGACATTCGCCATCGCCTCGGCGGAGACATCTTTGAGGCCACCTTCCATTTGGCGATCAAGAACGGTTTTGGTTAATCCGTTCTCTTCTTCTTCCAGAAGTTCGCCAACGCACAAGACAGCCTGAAGCCCTTTCTCCAGTGTTTTCAGCACTTTTTGGTTAATGTCTGCGTCCGTTTCACCAAAGACATGGCGTCGTTCGCTATGTCCCAGAATGACAGACGAAGCTCCCACATCGGTCAGCATTTCGAGGGAAGTTTCCCCGGTAAAAGCCCCTGATGCCTCGAAGTGACAGTTCTGGGCACCGACTTGAACTTTCGTTCCGGCCACTGCTTCGTTGATTGGAATGAGGTAAGGAAACGGAGGGCAAATCAAAACATCAACGGTCGCAGTTGCATTTGAGCTGCCAGCGGCAATCGCTTTTGCGAGTTCCGTTCCTTCTTCTCTCGTGGTATTCATTTTCCAGTTACCAGCGATGAGATACCGACGCATTGATCAATTCCTTAGTGTTATAGAAGTTCCAACAGTGTTGTCGGAATCGTGATATTTGGGTTTGCTCAATTTTCTCAACGCTCACTTGTTGAGCGATCGGGAGTTGATATTTAATTTTTTGGATGAGTTCTGTTCTTCGCCGGATTCGTCATCATTGAGTGAAATTCAGTGAAATGACGACCATCCGTGCAAGTTTCGATAGAAGCCACCGGTATTTATGAACTCGTAACAGAGACCATTCACAGAGTGAGTTGATTCTCCATCCCCTTAAGGCGGGTACGAGTTTCTTCTGTTTTGGGCGGAAGATCTTAGCTCTTCCAGTTGAAAAGGCGAGAATCTTAGCAAAACACCCCATATGCAGCGATTCGAACAGCCCCGGATTCTCTGATTTCTCTGAATCGAAACAAACATTCTTGCCGATTCAGGGCAGGAAATAATGCTCTTTAGCGTTTGAGAGAGCGATTTCACGCTTCAGGACCAGTTCTGAAGAGCTGCGAGAAACGCGGGTTGAGTGCAGTGGTCAGTTGCTCACCAGGCTGTCAGGAGCATGTTTCGAACTGGTGTTCAGAGTTCTGCCTCGTGGCGAACAGCAATTTTCTTAGAGAAACGCGTTCTTCGCGGGTACACGCTAGAGCAAACTGCTCTAAACTTTGATGCGTTCGGTAATTCGTACAGGGAGAAGGTCACGTGGCTCAAAGGGTTCGAAAAGGTCTCGCGACGTGGCTCACGGGTAGCTCTTCGCCGATTTTCGTTCTCGATCATCGTAGGGTTGTTCTGGTTTTCAACCGTGGGTGCGAGTTGCAAACCGGTTGGTCTGCAGGGGATGTGATCGGAAAAAAATGCCAGCTGATTAGCCGTGGGAATCCGGAGTTGATCGAAACTTTGACGGGGACTTTGTCTCCACCAGAGTCTGTCCTTCAAGGTGAGTCCGTCGTTGTCCCTTCTGTGTTACACCGAAAAAGTGGTGAGTCGCAGCATGTGAACATCCATTTTATTCCTCTTGTGAAAGAAGATTCCCCCACGCCATCGCAAATTTTGGGGCTGATTCAGCATCGAGACTATGATGGAATTGAGCTGGTTCCCCCGAGTTTGCTGCAGCGATTTGAATTGGAGGAACACCTTTCCGAATTGCATCGAAAATATTCCTCGCACTCTTTAATTGCGGTTTCAGCCGAAATGCGCAGAGTTGCGGCCCAAGCTCAGGTCGCCAGAAACTGCTCACTTGCGGTTCATCTTGTTGGAGAAGAAGGAGTCGGCAAGGAACATGTGGCCCGCATGATTCATTACGATTCCCCAATGGGCGAACAGCGATTTCTTCCTGTTGAGTGTGGAACCTTGTCCCATTTTGAGCTCTCACGATTCCTGCGCAGACTCTTTGAGCAGAGTGAGACGGAGTTTGAGGGATGTACTGTTTACCTGAAGAATGTTGAGCTTCTCGCTGCAGATTTACAGATCGAGTTGCTGGATCACCTGAAGAGCAGAGACGCCATCCGCTGGATTTCCTCCTCTGCAGAAAAAATTGAGAATCTCGATTCCGAACACTTTCAGAGAGAACTCATTTGCGAGTTGACCCCATTGACTTTATTCATCCCACCGCTGCGTGATCGGCAAGCGGATCTGCCTCTTCTGGTTACGCATCTTCTTCAGGATTCAAATCGTCAACGCGAGATCCAAATCGAAGATGTTTCGGAGGAGGTGTTGCAAGAATTCGAATGCTATCAATGGCCGGGGAATATCGAAGAGCTTTCAAAGGTTCTCTTTCAGGCACAACAGGCTTGTCCCGAGCCGATCATCGAAGTTGAACATCTGCCGGTGAATTTTCAAGCCGGGCGTGATGCACAAAGCGTACGACCACGACAGGTCACGCAAAGTCTGGAAGAAATTCTGGAAGCGACCGAGAGGGAAATTATCACCCAGGTTCTCGATTCGGTCCAAGGCAATAAAAGCATGGCTGCCGAAATGCTCCAGGTTCCACGAGCAAAACTTTATCGCCGCCTTGCAGCACTCGGAATTGAGTCGCCAAACGAATCGTGATCCGGTTCAAGCGGTACGCTCAGGCTATTTGTGCACTCAAATTGTGAAGGAATAACGGTGAAGAACTGATTGAACTTAATAAACGGCAGGGCAGTCATTTGAGGATGATTATCGTAGTTCCCAAAATTTGATAATGAACACTCAAACGGTGAGATAAGCGGCAGTTACAGAAGTTTTCGGGCTGGTTCCAAACTGGATGCTGCTTTAAATCGACGTTACGATTCGCTCGTTGCGTTCTGTCGCGTCGACCAGTTCAGCGGGGTCGATTGCGTTCATCTCTTTCGATGAGACATCGTCCATCGTAAAGCCAACGCTCGTCAGCGAGTTCATGTGCTTGTCCAGCCGGTCTTCGATTCGATTTTGTTCTAACATTATCGCAGCATGGGACCGCCGAGTTGAGGTCAGGTCTAATGCATAAAATGCGATCACACCGGAGGTCCCACCTGCCAGTAAAAAGGGGGAAAGTTCTTCACTCACAAATTCGTGAGTAAACATGTTCGTTGCCATCCCAATCAAAAAACTGCTGAGGATGAGTATTGTCGAATTGCTGATGACGGGGGGGGCTTGATCGGATCTTGACATCGAATCAGGTCCTTGTGAATAAGTGTGCTTTAACGGGTCGAGGACTGGACAAGATTGTCCAGTTTGAACCTACGTCACTGATCTCGGAAAGTCAAAAAAACTCTCCCGAATTGCAACATGACCAATGTGATCGGTACACTCGAAGTAATAGAACCAGTCCGAAAACCTTTGGAACCACCGCTTTTCTTAATGCTTGAGAGAGCAATTCCAGGTTTCAGGATTAGTTCTGGAACGTTTGCATACTAAACTTACTGAATTCCGAATAGGAGTAATTGAATGTCTTTGAATCGTCGGTACTTTTTGAAATCCGCTGCTGCGGTTGGGGCTGCGGCAGTCTCGACCCAATATCTACAAGCTCAGGATGCGCCGAAGAGCACCAGTCCAAACGAAAAAATTGGTGTAGCTGTCGTCGGAGCTGGTGGACGTGGAAACAGTCATCTCAGTGCCTTCTCCGGAAGTAGTGACAGTGAAGTCCTCTACATTTGCGATGTGGACGAAGCTCAAGGAGGTAAAAAAGTCAAAGGGGTTGCTGACAAGCAGGGTCGCACTCCGAAACTTCTGAAAGACTTCCGCAAAGCTCTGGAAGATCCCAGCGTCGATGTCATCAGTACAGCTACGCCGAATCACTGGCATGCACTCGTTGCAATTTGGGCGATGCAAGCTGGAAAGCACGTTTATGTTGAAAAACCAGTTTCGCACAACGTCTGGGAAGGTCGACAAATTGTCAAATGGGCAAGACAGCTTGACATGATCTGTCAGTGTGGAACACAGTCCCGTTCAAGCCCTTCATTGCAGGCAGCTGTCGACTACGTTCAAGCTGGTGAACTGGGCGAAATCAAGTATGCAATTGGAACATGTTACAAGCCTCGTAAGAGCATCGGGAAGCTTTCAGAGCCGTTGAAAATTCCCGAAGGTGTCGACTACGACATGTGGTGCGGACCGGCAGCTAAAGTCGATCTGTATCGTCCCCGCCTGCATTATGACTGGCACTGGGATTTCAACACCGGAAACGGTGACATGGGCAACCAGGGCATCCATCAAATGGATATCGCCCGCTGGTTCCTGGGTGAGCAAAAGCTCTCTTCTCGCGTGATGAGCATCGGTGGACGTGTCGGATACGAGGATGCCGGAGACACTCCAAATACTCAGATCGTCTATCACGATTTCGACAAAGCTCCACTCATTTTCGAAACTCGAGGGTTGCCGAGCAAAAACCTCGATTGGAAAAACCCGATGGACGAATATCGTGGTTCGCGAATCGGTGTGATTGTCCAATGTGAAAATGGTTATGTCGTGATTCCAACATACTCGAAGGCGACTGCTTTCGATAACGATGGAAACGAAGTGAAGTCCTGGTCTGGTGGTGGAAACCACTTCGGCAACTTCCTGGATGCCGTCAAATCTGGCAAGAAAGAAGACCTCAACGCAGAGATCCTCGAAGGTCACCTGTCGAGTGCGTTGTGCCACACTGGGGCGATCAGTCACATGCTCGGCAGCACAATGACCAAAGAGCAAGTTGACGATCATGTCGACAAAACGTCTAACGCACTCTGGAGGGATTCCTGGGATCGGATGGCGAAACACCTCGACGCCAACGGTGTCGATGTCAGCGATCCAAAACTCTCCGTCGGCCCATTCCTCGAAATGGACCCGAACACGGAAACCTTCCCCGGAAACGAACCTGCCAATAAGTTGCTCACACGCAACTACCGCGAAGGTTACGTCGTCCCGGATGCGGATGCGTAAGCACTGGATGCAGATGCACCGGATGCATAAGCATTTGTGAAACCCGCAATTAAAAAGCGACCAAGAGTGTTCTCACTCTTGGTCGCTTTTCTTTTTACTGCCGGGACTTGTCGCCCCTTAAGGCATTTTTGTTTCTCTGGTTGGTAGATTCGCGAACCCTAAATTTCGTGCAGTTCAGGACTCCGACCGGGCGTACGTATTCTCAGCAAGTGGAGCAGAATTGCATTGTGGAGTAAGAAGCTTTGTTCACTTAAATTTTTACGCGGTGAAGGATTTAATTTGTTGGAGTCAGTAACACTTTACGGACATCCATGACCGCTTTGTTTGCGAGTTTTTTGGGGCGAATTTCGAATTGGTATTGGCCTGGCTGAGGAAGTCTCAATTTGCCGAATCTTCGTTCTTTGAAGTTCTGGAAGTGTCCGGTCTCTTCAACCTTGAAAGTGACGCTGTCGACAATCTTTTTGTCCTGCGCAACGCGGACTTCTACTTCGCTTCCCCCTTGCCCTGTGCCGCAGCCCTGAAAAATATCAAGATGAAATTCGCCTGAGTTTTCGACTTTGATTTGCCAGAATGCCCAGTCGTCCACTTTGGTCCAATATCCGATGGTGTTCTTGTGTGGCTGTGGCTCGAAGCGAAGTTTCTCTCCACGAGTCTGTGCAAAATGTGCAGGAAGCAGAATGGTTCCGTCGGTTGAAGAAGGTGTGAGCACTGGCGCTGTGTCTCCGACTTTCGGAGCGTCCAAAAACTCAGCGACGACGACTTTTTGTACTGGAGGCTTGGTCAGCTTGACGACCCATTCAGTTGTGTCTGGGATGAGTTTGAGTGGTTTGTCTGGAGCTCCTTTCCAGTAGACCTCTTTCAAGCGGGCGTTCAGCCGAGGGAAGCGCAGCTCTGATTTTTCCGGCAGCATGTCGAATTTGAATTCGACAGTTTTTCCATGAATGGTGGCACTTTCAGCATTCCCTTTGAGTTGCGGCTTCGCTGCGTTCGATTCGGATGTCATTGCAATTGCGAGTACGAGCAACAGCGGGCTCAAGCATCTGGCAAGGCTCATCGATTTTCTCCAGTGAAAGTGTCTGAGTGGTTGTCGTGAGAAAAGTTGTCACGAAGTCGTAAAGCCACAGCGTACAAAGTTGTTGTGAGCAGAGCTCAGGGAAGACATCTTGTGAAGCTTCCCTTGAGCTTATGAGCCCCATCAGCTTTCTCTACTGGCCTCACGGTTTTCCGCAGCTGGGATTCCAACGACTGGCAACTCGGGGTTTTGATGTCCCGGTTGGTCGCTGAGATCAAGTTCATTGATTGGAGTCCCGTCTTCGCGGCGTCTAAGTAAGAAATAGCCGATTGTTGTGCTGGACCAAAAGTAGCTGAATGAAAAGGCGACGGGAACCAAAATGGCGATGCTCATCCAGAACTTCATTAGCGAAGCGGCAAGGTCGTTTTTCAAAACTTCAGTGCTGGCTTCTCTCATTTGATCAAGAGTTGGGAGACCGAAAAATGAAACGTCACGCCCCAAGCCTGTTCCGACCGATGACAGGCTCACCGCAACCGAAATCCGAGTCAGCCAATCCACGAAATACAATAAAGCAGTGCCGTAGAGAATTGCGATGGCGATCAGGAAGGCAGCGTACCACGGTCGATTGAGCAAGTAGCTGAGCGAGCGACTGAGTGCATCGAAAGCATCATTTTTCTCGACTTCGCTGGAGACAAACATGAGTGGCCAACCGAGAATGAGGCCAATTAAGATCAGGGCCATCAGTAATCCGACCAGCAGCAGCAAGCCCCACGCGATTCCGATGAGCAATTCACCCAGCACGGGAACTCGCCCGACAAAACCTGCGAGCCAGCACAGAATCCACAATCCTCCAAAAGCAATGAGTGCTAATGCTGGTGAGAAAAAAGAGGTCGGAAATTGTTTGACCGCGTAGGTCGTATCGCGAATCATCGAGCGGCCATGGCCTGTTAATTCCAGGGCAGCCATTCGGCTGATCGTGCCTCCAAAGACTGCACAGACTGCAAGCCCCCACACAAGCTGAATCCAGGAGTACCACCACCAGCGAGCGCTCCGAAAGTTGACGAGCCCTAGAAGCGATCTCGAAATTCGTTTGATTGGCCAGGAGGTCGCACTCGATTGAGCGACGAACCCCGAGACGGAGGTCGGCTCTGTTCTACTCGGGAACTGTTCCATTTCTCGAAGTGGATTCGTAAATGCGCGGCCCCCCCAGGCATCAGTATTGGCCTGGAAATCTCTCGACGCAAAGTCGTTCCCAGCGAACTCGTCTGCGTTAAAAAAAACGCGTGTCAGAAGCAAGCTCCCCTGCATCCAGAGAAAGACGGCGAGGAGTGCGACCAGCATCTTCTGATAATCAATCGCAATTCGAAAGCCACGGAACATCCGCAGCCACGGCAACCAGCGTTGTAGCTGTGCTGTGTTCGTCAGAAAAAATTCCTGGTCCCTCCTCGATGGAGAATTCAAACTCGACATCCCTGATCCTGTACATTCGTCGTGGGCACACGGTAGAGCAAACTGCTCTGGTGAACGTGCAGAAGTATAGCGAGACCACTCGACCGATGGAAAACGATTGACCGGGTCGTCAAGCGTTTCATCAGACATTAGCCCAGATATTGGGACGAATGTTGGCAGGTCCTGGTGAGGAAAGATCTCGGCTACGGAGTTGCAGTCACGGATGGCCGTGTCGCTTTCGAATCGTCACTCGGTTGAGCGAGCAGGCGTTTCGACTCTTTCAGTAGGAAATCTGCGTCCATGAATGGTTCGTAGCTGATGTCCTGCCAGCGAATCTCTCCTTTAGCATCAATCAAAAACGTGCCATGCAGCGTCTTTTGTTCGAAGTCATCAAAGCAGCGGTACGCTTTGAAAATATCCAGTTCTGAATTTGAGATGAGCGGGAATGGGAATGTTTCTTTACCGTAATTCTCGTGCGAGTTCTTCAAGTCTTCCTGATTGTCAGTGCTGATGGCAATCAGTGAGATGCCAGCTTTTTCGAATTTTTCTGTTTCGGGAGCAAACGCCTGCAGTTGTTGTGCACAATGCAAACATCCAAAACCGAGATAGAAAATGACAACAACCGGCTTGCCTGAATAATCCGCCAATGAATGCTTTTTCGACAGATGGTCTTTCAGCGCAAATTCCGGTGCTGCACTCGGTGACCAGCGGAACGGGCCGAGATCAGCCAAGTTCGGGCGGTCTCCAAAATCTTCTGGAATTTCACGGGGAAGACGCCAATCCGCTTCGAATCCAAGCTCTTTCGCAATCGGTTGAAGTTGTTGGAAGACTGGGGTGTTGAGGTCAATCGTTGAAGAAATGGCTCGAAGCTCTTCAAAGGCTTTCTTTGCGTCCTCTTTTTTGTCTGCATCCCAGAGAACTGCAACTTTCCACGCTAACGGAACAACTTCACCTTTGTGGCTGGAGACATGCTTGTTGATTGCTGAAATTGCTTTGTCGGTTTCTCCGGCTTGCTGTTGAATGAAAGCCAGCCAGCCTTTGTCGAAAGTGGAGACCTTCGAGAATGAAGCGAGGGCATCGGCATGCGCTCCATGGACCAGATGTAGATGTCCTTCCAGTTCTCTGACGATGTTTGTCAACGTTCGGATTTTTGAGCTGAACTTTCGCTTAGCGGCTTCACCAGCTGCCTTTTGCGCTTTCTCGTCTTTCTTCTCATCCTTCTCTTTGTCCTTGGTCTCGTCTTTCACCTTTGCGATGGCTTCCTCGACAGCCTTGTCCCGTTCGGCTTCGAGTTTCGCCAGATCTTCCTTGAATCGCGTTAACAACTCGGATGCCCCGAGAGAGTCGTCCGTGTGAAATTTCGCCACGGCGACGAGGGTGTTTCGTTTTTGTTGTTCGGTTTCTGATTCAGTCGGTTCCAGGTAAATCGTTTCGGATAGCTTGAGAGTTTCATCCCAGAGCTGGAATGCCGACAGAGTCTCCATCAACCGCATGCGACCATATTTGGTGCTGCCTTGCTTGCTGAGAGTGTTGTATTTGGGATGACGCGGCAGGTCGATCATGTTCTTCGCCAAATCGAGGGCATCGTTCGAACGACCGATATGAATCAGATTTCGAATGAGCCATTCGTTGTTGTGTGCGAAGTTGTGGATCTGATCGGGGAGAACGCGGTCTCGCATCATGTACGCATGATCGGTTCTGGCGGAGGCTTCTTGTTGCCAGACGGCGTCGTGGTATCGTTTCAAGCGAGAATAAATGTGTCCTGGCATGTGCCACATGTGAGCGATAGCTGGTTCGCTTTTCCCGCACAAAGCTGCTGAATCGAGAGCGTTCGCTGGCTCCTCATAGTCCCATAGGTGAATCCGAAAATGGTGACATGGGTGGAGCGGATTCTTTTCGAGGATATCATTTAGCAATGCATCAACTGCGTAGTAGCTGCTGATTGGGATTCCTTTTGATCTGTTCTCGTACAATGCCAGTCCCAGGAAGGCTTTGGCTTCGATGTCATCCGGGTATTTGTGGAGCAGTTTTTCATAATCTTTGACCAAAGTCTGGCGACGTTTTTTGTCTTCTTCCGCCTTTTTCTTTCGGTCAACCTTCTCCCCTTCCTTGCGAGCAGGCTCTTTGAAATATTTTGCTAACGCGTTGATGTAAAGTTGCTCGCGTGCGGATGCTTTCTCTTTCCGTTTGACCGCCTCTTCGATGAATCCTCGCGCGCGGCTTTCGTTGCTGCGATTGGACATCGCCATTCCCCAATAAGCAATGGCACAATCGGGGTCTAGAAATGCAGCTTGGCGGAATGACCGTTCTGATTCGAAGTACCAGAAACCGTGCAGCTGGCCGACGCCCTGATCAATGAACTTCTGGACCTCTTCGGTCTTGCAGGTCGCCGGGAAGTGGACGTTGCCCATTCCTTGCATTAGATAGGCAGCCTGGCGTGGGCCTTCGTTGAAGCTCTCGCCATGATCAGAATGCCCTGCGAGGACTTCAGCATTCTCGCTCGGATTCGCCTCTTCTGCAGAATCCTCTTTCTCAGCTGACAGTGCTTGAGACGCGAGAGTCAGGGCAAAAACAAGGAGAAGGTTTTGTAAACGTAGCATCACACACCTGATTTACAAAGAAATGGGTTTGATCCAGCTTGAGCAGGCGGCGTGCGGGTGTCAAGCATGGGAGTCGAGTTCTGCCGGTTGTGTTGAGTATTCTCAGTCAATCCTGCGAGTTACCGCACGATGGCTTCCAACCCGGACGAGGCTTTGAGGGTTTCCAGGTTGTTTTCGTAGTGAACTTGTGAACTTCCTTGCCAGGCGAGGACTTGTTCATCCGTTCCGCGAACAAACCAGATTTGGTATGTCCCGCCCAACCAGGGGAAGAATGCATCGAGAATCCATCCAAACAGAAACCCCAACAGCCCAAACATCATCGCTTCTCCGGCGCTGGTTTGAGCCACATATTTCACTTCGATGCGCGTGTAACGTTTTAACTTGAAATTTAATGGCGGACGGTCGAAGAACGCGATGGTCCAGCGTTGCTTCAGAGCTCCCGGACTGATGCGGAATCGTCGGTAGGTTCCCAGAACGACTCCGAAGAGTGGAATCAGTATGAGTTTGTCCCACCACCGTATCGGGGCAAACAAAAGAACCACGGAGAGCACTCCCCAAGTCACAAGACGTTTTGAGCGGTTCGGAACGGGTGAAAGATTTTGACCTGCCACGTGTTTATTGCTTTCGCCCTGATGTTAGCTGTCGATGATTTCGAAACTCCAGTGGCTCAGGTTGATCCCGGAGGAGTTGAAAGCGTTCTTGTGAAAGTCACAAGCTTCAAGCTCTTCGTCGATAAACTCTGAATCTTTTTTCCAACAATTGCAAGACCGAGCTCGTAATGAGAGGCACATATCTCACCGTTCCATTCGTGAACAAAGTTTGTTTTCCAAGACATCATTTCGGAAAGGGATGGTCATGCATCCAGTCCACTCCAGCGATGAAAATCCGTCTTCAGACCATCGCTCCGATTTTCCCGTCGACATTGTCGGCCCTCAAAAAGAGTCCGAGAGAAGTCCTTTCTTTAAGCGAGTCTCGACGGAGAATCCGTTTTATCTGATCAGCGCAGCCTGTGTGATTCATAGTACCGGACTGTCGATGGGAGGAGGGCTTCCGTTGTCGGTGATGATTTCACTGATTGGTGGTTACCTGTTGCTGCTGGCAGTGATCGGGATTGGGATCGTTCGGTTCTGGAATGTCTGGGACGATGCTCGATCGATCTTTCTCACACTCATACTTTTGATGCTCGAGCTTTCGATCTGCTTTGACCAATCGATTGCTCTGCATTCCACGAGTGCAATAGTGGGGCTGGTCGGACTCACTCTTGGTGCGATGTGTCTCGTAGAGTTGATCCTCCGGGTTTTGAAAATACGGTTGCCGTGGATCTACCGCTTTCCATTTTATTTGCAACTCGGTCTTGCGATGCTGGCCTCGTTGATTCCGATGGCATTCTCGAACAGCGCAGAGAGTTCTGTGGTTCGTTGGGCAATTTATGGAGTGAGTGGACTCGCTGGTCTGTCGATGTTGACATTGATTCCGGCGATTCGAACTTCGCGAGACCGAGTCGAGTTCGCAGGCTGTCCCTGGATTTGGCCGTACCATCCGTGGTCGCTCTTCGTGATTGTCTGGGTCTGTCTCGGGTTTCGATTATACCTGCTGACACTTTCGTTCGATCCTGCGTTCGAGCTCTCTGCGAACGCTGCTTACGCAGGGATGGGAGGGATCTTCGGTGGCTATTTGCTTGTCCCAATGTTGCTCGGGATGAGCTGGTTGCTGCTCGAAGCGGCTCTTGTCCACCGGCACTGGTTAATTCAAACCTTTGCTTTATCGCTTTCGTTTGTCTGTGTGGGGCTCAGTGTTGAACAGAGGTCACTCAACCCGGCGTTGCAGAGTTTCCTCACTGAGTATTCGCAACATCTTGGGAGCCCGGTTTGGTTGGCGAGTCTGGCATCGGTTCTCTTTTTCGCGGTCGCCTGGTGGCGCGGGTTGCCGTTCGCTCGTCGTGGTCTGGTCGTTTCAATGTTGCTCGTCTCTGTCATGGATCCAAAGAGAGTCAGCTTTCAAAGAGTGGAAGACGTCAATCTGACCTGGTTGACAGCGACCGCAATCTTTTTGTGCTTAGTCGGACATCAGAAGCAGAAATCACGCTTCTATATTGAGGCTGTCGTGTGGATGGTTCTTGGCTTAGGCAGTCGTAATTATTTCGATGGTTGGGAGCTTTCACCAGTTGAAATTCAATTTCACCTTGTTGCATTGGCAGTTGGAGTTGTGAGCCTCTGGAGCAAGGACGAAGCGATGGAAGAGTTCAAAGTCTTGTTGATTCTCTTCATGGTCATCGCCACGGTGCGGATGCTGTTTCATGGGGTGACTGGAATTCGGCCAGCCGGTTTCGCTTCGGGTTATCTGCTACTGATGGCTGTCGCGGCGTACCTTCTGAGTCGTGTTCATCCGAAGGCAGGATTCCTGGGGGCGGCCTGTTTTGTTTTCGCCTGTACTTACGCGAGTGCATTCACAGAAGGGGGGCGATTCTTGAATCATCAAGTACGCTGGGACGGTCTGCGACAGTTTTTGATTGGCTTGGCATTTCTGCACGTGGGTCTGTTTGCCAGTGCCTGGAAAGGGGGAGTCTTCAAACGCTGGGCTGCCCGATTTGTCACGGCAGAGCCATTGCCCGAACCATCACCCGAATTGAAAGGACAGTAGGAGCCGCTAACTAAGAGTCGCAATAATCCGTCAGCGAGTTCACCTGTTTGGAAACTAAGCCGTTACAAAGTTGTTAACGAGTCGCTTGCTGCATTGGATTCGCTTCGCCTTGTACGACGAAGTAATCTGTTGCTGGCTTTAAGTTGTTCAATTTCTGCATCATGCCCGATGGCCAGAAGACCGTGGCTGAGAACTCGGTTCCTTCATCTACGACGTAGAAATCGCAATCGTACTCCGAAGAGGAAAGGTAAGAACCTCCTCCAATGACAAAGTGGACGCGATCTCCTTTGCTGGCGTGAAGCACGACACGGGCCCCGATGGCGTTGCGGTTGTCGGCTGTGCCGATCAGCTTTAGGCGAATTCGTTCACCTTTGATTGCGGTTTCGTTTCGCAAAATCTGAGCGGTTCCGTTCAGAACCGTGAAGACAAGATCGGTTCGCCCATCGCGATCAAGATCGCCACCGGCGAGCCCGCGCGAGACGTGTCGCTCGGAGAAGAATGAGGTGTCGTCGAAGGCCGCACGCTGAAATTTCTGGTCCCCTTTGTTCTCTAAAAGGGTAGATTGCTGCTCAAAGGTCGACTTGTTGGGATGGTAGATGACATGTCCATTCGCAATCGCGATATCCAAATCGGCGTCACCATCAAAGTCTCGGGTTAACGTTCCGAAGCTGACGAAGAGATCACCAACTGCTGAGACTCCCGCGTCTTGACTCATGTGCAGAAAGTTTCCATCTCCCTGGTTTCGGTATAACGCCGCGCTCTCGTGTTCGTAGTTTGTGACCCACAAGTCTCCGAGTAAATCTCCATCGAAGTCAAAGAACTCAAGCCCCATACTGCCATTCGTTTTTCCTTCGAAGTCGACAGCACAACCGGTGAGCAATGCACTCTCTTCGAGCTTCCCGGTTCCATCGTTGATGTAAAGGAAATTGTCGACGGTATCATTGGCGACGTAGATGTCGAGATCGAAATCGTTGTCAATATCAGCCAGGACGACTCCGAGCCCTTTTCCTTTTTTTGCAAGTCCCCACGCTTCGGACATGTCTTGAAATTTCCCATTGCCAGTACTTCGGAATAGAGCATCGTCGAGCCCTTCGAATCGTCGTGGCGGACAAACGTCTTCGTCATGGCTTGGAGAGGGGCTGGGACATTTCGGGTTGTTATCGAATGACCAGTCAACGTAGTGGGTGAGATAGAGGTCCAGCGAACCATCACCATCAAGGTCGCCCCAACCGGCGCTGGTCGACCAGGAGTCATCGATCAACTCGGCTTGTTCTGCGACTTGAAAGAATGTTCCATCACCGTTGTTTTCCCAAAGGTCCACCCCGCCGTAACCGGTGACAAGAATGTCATCGAACCCGTCATTGTTGAAGTCCGCGATGGAGACTCCGTGGGTGTAGCGTTGTGGTTGCCCAAGTCCGGTTAAGGAGGAAGTGTCACTCCATTTCATATCTCCGAGGCCTCGATAACATTGCAGTGGCAGACCTTCTAAACTTGGTGGATCACCTTTGATCAGTTTTCCCCCACCGGGAAAAACAAGATCAGTGAAGCCGTCTTTGTCCAGATCGAACAGTCCGACGCCGCCTCCCATCGATTCAAGGATGGCGTAGAATCCAGCGTCACGTCCGTTATCGTATGTCGCATGAACACCGGAGCTTTCTGTGATGTTTTGAAATTTGAACTTCAGTTCCGGTTCAGTGCCGCTCTTCTGAGTATTGCTTTCTGGTGAAGGCGATTTGGAACATCCTGACCCCAGCAGCAGCAGCGCTAACGAAAGACAGAGTCGAACTTGAAAAGTGTGCAGCATGATGAGAATGACGCTTGTTGCCTGACAGTGTGCGAATTTATTCGGTCGGTGTCGTGTTCTGTTGAATTGCGGAGAGCCTGTTCGCAGTTTTTGAATGATACTCAGCTTCCTTGAGAAAGAGTGAATCTCTTTTGGCTTTTCTTGTATAGAGCTCGCTGAGAAGTTCATGCGCGCGGATCGAAGTTGGCTCGTAGGCCAGTACACTTTTCAACCAGAACTCAGCTGTCTTGAGCGACCCATTGTTTAAGTAGAGTTCTCCGACTTGTAATCGCTCTTCAACATACGGATGAACAGGATTGATTCCGTCAATAATTTTGTCGGCTTTTTGAAGTGCGGTTCTGGCATTGTTCACCGCTTGAAGTTCCGCACTTCCAGCTTCGGTTGCTCCTGATTGTCGCAAAGCGATTGCTCGAGCGTATCGCACGTCCAGATTCGAGGGGTCCGCTTCGTACGCAATGTTGAGAAACTTAAGTGCCGCTTCGTTGTTCCCGGCTCCGAGTTCTAAACTACCAAGCTCAAACGCTGCCGGGTTCCCTGCAGGGATTTCCTGAATCAGTAAATAGCTGGCCATGAGTTCGTCGATCGGGAGATTCATTGCCTCCTCGAGAACTTCTCTGGCTTTCTCTGTCTCGCCAAGTTGGCGGTAGCATTTTCCAATCTCGACCTTCGCTGCACCATTCTTTTTCATTGCCAGACAACGAGAAAAGAACTTGATCGCCTCCTGAGGGTGCTGTGTTTCGAGTAAAAGTCTTCCGAGTGCGAAGGCCGAAGGGTAGTGGGATTCGCATTTTGCTAAGGCGTCGCGGTACTCTTGCTCGGCGACATAATCGTTTTGCAGATAATCTTGAACACGACCGTTGGTATAGTGTGGGCGAGGGTCTTCGGGATAACTTTGCTTCCAGTTTTCGATGACAACAAAAGCCTGGTTGTATTCTTGGCCGACTAAAAAACCGTTCGCGAACGCGCTGCAAACTTCATCAGCGTCCCCTTCCTGGTTCTTTAACATTTTGACAAGCTCCTCCATCAGGGCAGGGGCTTCGCCGCCACTGGCGCGTGCCAGAATTTCTTCTCGCCGGGCTTGCAGTGGGTCGCCTCCAAGTTGGGCAAACTGTTCGAGATTCTCGGAGAACAGGTCGTATTGACCAAGCTTTCGGTTGAGCCTTGCACGAAGACGATACGTCTCCGGGTTACGGTCTCGGAAGAAGAGAGACCAGTCCAAAGCATTTTCAGCACGGTCAAAATGATCAACTTTTAAGTGCTGCTCAGCTCGCCAGTTGCTGAGGTATGAGAACGTCTGAAAATACCACAGTCCGACCAGGATCAGGAGCATGGCGATAAATCGCTGGATCCGCTGACGGCTCAGTGAGAGGCTCAGCGGGCGTTGTGTTCGCTGACGGCTTGATGCCGTGGCGGTCGTCGTTTTGGCGGATGGAGACGTCATTTCGATCATCACCCAGAGTATCCTGCCAGGAAGAAAAAGCAAACGCCTGAAAGATCTCGGGCGTTTGCTACGAAATTTTGCTTACAGCTTTTCGAGCATTTCTTTCGCTCTGGCTTTGATTTTTGCAGAGTCTTTCATCGCGGAAAGTTCGTCAATATCTTTCATCAGTTCAGCACCCTTGGCTTCGTCTTCTTGCCTGAGCCGACCGATGTTGTTTCGAACATCTTCGATGCTGCTGTCGATGGCTCCGGTCTCCATGACTCCTTCAAGTCCCTTCCTGACTTCCTCAACTGCTGAGGATTGATTTACGGGGACTTCGGTGACTTTTTTTCCACCACATCCAGTGACGATTCCAACAGTGCAGCAGAGTGCTGCACATAATGCAAAACGATAGCGAATAGAAGACATCATGATTCTCGTCTCAATGGGACTGAAAGTAAGGGGTTATGCAAAAATGAACGACAATACAGGGATGAGATACCAAGTCAGAGCTTAACGCATTGGGCTGGTTGTCTGAACGGAATCTATTTGAGTTCGGGAGATAAAAAGGTCGGAGTTTAGAAAGTTTCTTATGTCTCTCATGTGTAAGAGATGGTGTTTCTCTGGTCACTGATTACAAAAAAGCAGCTCGAATCTGTCTTTTGAACATCTTCGAGGCTGCTGTTTGTAAGTGAACTTTAATGGCTAGAGAATTTTCACTAAGAAATTCGCGTTTTGTCCTGTAGAAGTGAGTGATTTGCACGTGATGGCACTCTTTCAAAGACAAAACGGATGCCTTCTAGAATTCGCCGACAACATCACCCTGGTTGCTGCTTCCGATGCTTTGGTATAAGTCAAAGTCGATGTTTTCGGAGATGAAGCGAACAGCACCATCACCCATGGCATGCTGTGATCCACCAGTGTGGAAACTTCGTGAGGCCCACACGCCGCGAGCATCACCTTCACCACAGCCGCTACATTCGTGGCAGTTCGGGAATCTCCAGTTTGGAGGGACGACAGTGTTCATTCCGGTGTCGTCCATCATTGGAGAGACCCAGGTCCAACCGCCTGAACTGCGGTGGTCAGCTGTTCCTGTGAGGCAGGTGTTGCCGTAAGTGGTCATTTGATCCTGTGTCGGTTTGATTGGATTGATCCCAGACAAGGACTGATTACGAATGTAGTCGCCACGTTCCAGTCGGAAGATTCCGTTGTCGCCGTCTCCTTTGACGATCTCTCCGAAGGCAATTGTGTTTGATGTTCCATCTGTGATGTCTCGCATGGCGAGCGAACGGCGACGGTGAAACATTCCAGCGGTGCGTGTTAAACTTGCTTCCCAGCCCAAGTTAGGACCAGTGCTCGCTCCATAGTTGTTCCCGCCATCACCATTGGTGATAATCCCGGGATCTGAAGGGCATTGGAAGACAGGGACTTTTGTTCGTCCCAATGTGCGGTTTGGATAATTCGCATTGGTGTGCGTCCAGAATCGGTTGAGATCGTACTGGTTATACAGCGGAGCTTGATCAACAAACGGCAGCAACATGGTGTGAACGCTGTTGCCACGCCATTCGCTTCCCCAGTCATTGTTCGCTTCAGTTCCGAATGTTAACTGAGGGAACTTTCCGTGGGTGTCATGGTAGTTGTGCAGTGCAATCGCAAGTTGCTTGAGGTTGTTTTTGCACTGTGAGCGGCGAGCTGCTTCGCGAGCCTGCTGCACGGCAGGTAACAAGAGAGCAACCAGGATCGCGATAATCGCAATCACAACCAGAAGTTCAATGAGGGTAAACCCTCTACGTAAGCGCTTCATTCCTGTCTCCAAATCTGGGAAGTAAAAAGAAAAATGTCCGAACTAGTGACCCGCGAAAAGCTGCCCGCTAATCCGCAAAAAATAAAAGATATAGAATCTCTAAAGTGAATCAATTAATGAGCAGGTTAGTTTTTTTGCTCAAAACACAGGAATCTGTGATCGCAAAGGATAGGAAAGGAGGACGTAATTTTGAATCAAAGATTACGTATCTGTTGTACTTTAACACACTTTGCTCGATGAGTGCAAGAAATGAAAGGTCTGATTGGTCTGCATCGACGAGTTGGGGGTGAAAACTCGATCAAAATACATTTAAATGAGATTCTCATCCGTCAATTGACAGGCGGAACCGGACTCCCCTGAGGCTTACGAAGGTAGGTGGTGCAATGAAGAAGTTATTGTTGATTTTCATGGTGACAGTTGCCGTAATGTTAGGTGCTTCTCTGAATGCAGATGATCAAATTGTTGAAGCAAACTCTAAAGTGGAGAAACTGTCAGGGGATTTCCGCTTCACGGAAGGCCCCGCCTGGGATCGAAATGGGACTTTGTACTTCTCTGACATTCCCAACAAGACGATTCACGCCTGGACCAGCAAAAAAGGGATAGAAACCTTCAAGGTGCTTGAGGGAAGCTGCAACGGACTCCGGTTCGATCAAGCGGGCAATCTGTTCGTCTGTCAACCGGTTGGCCGAGCGATCGTCAAAATTACCCCGGAAGGCAAACAATCCGTTGTTGCTGAGAAGTTCGAAGGGAAGAAGCTGAATTCCCCGAATGATTTGTGGATCGACCCCAATGGTGGGATCTATTTTACTGATCCTCGCTACGGCAGCATGGACGATCTTCAGCAGAGCGGTTTTCATGTTTACTACATTCATCCAGGCGAGAAAAAGATCGAGCGAATTCTCGATAATCTCGTGAAGCCGAACGGAGTGGTTGGGAGTGCCGATGGAAAGAAACTCTACGTTACTGACCCCGGAGCACAGAAAACATACGTGTACGACATCACAGGTCCGGGGAAGCTCGAGAATCGCAAACTGGCAGCTGATGCAGGTTCAGATGGATTGGAACTTGATGAACTTGGCAACCTGTACATCACAGGGGACAGCATGCGTATCTTCAATTCCGAAGCAAAAGAAATTGCTTCGATTCCACTGCCTGAAAGAGCTGCCAACATGACAATTGGTGGTCCCGATGGAAAGACGCTATTCATTACAGCCCGGACTGGACTCTATTCAGTTCAACTTAAGGTTAGCAGTGGCTCGGACCCGTTCGCCAAGTAATCAGTCAGAAACTCGTTAGTGTTTCGTCGGATAACTTCAGTTTCTGGCCAGCTTACGGCCCGCTTCTGTTCAGTCTCCGGCAATCGGCATGACCAGCGGAGTTTGTGAACGTATCGACTCTTTTGCTATCATCTCTCGGACATCCTTGACCTGACATTGAGGCGAGCTCGATATGCTTTCACATCTTCGCTGGATCTGTGCTGTTCCTGCAATCCTTTTAACCAGTTCCCTCGCAATTGCAGCCGGGCCAGAACCGATTCCTTTGTGGCCGAACGGGGCGCCAGGACAGGACGGGACCGGGGAGAAAGATGTTCCACTTGTTCGCATCTACCCAGCCGGTGAGAACGCGACCGGAACTGCGGTCGTGATTTTGCCCGGCGGAGGATACGGCGGATTGGCGATGGACCATGAAGGGCATCAGATTGCCAAATGGTGGAACCGCCTGGGTGTCACCGGAGCTGTCGTGACGTATCGCCATGGACCGAAATATCAGCATCCAGCTCCACTTCAAGATGCTCAACGAGCGATTCGACATCTGCGGGCCCACGCGGAAGAACTGAAGATTGATCCCCACCGGATTGGTGTCATGGGATTCTCAGCGGGAGGCCACCTTGCTTCGACCGTTTCGACTCACTTTGATGAAGGTGACGCTGACAGCAAGGATCTCGTGGCACAACAAAGCAGTCGACCGGACTTTGCGGTTCTCTGTTATCCCGTCATTTCAATGCTTGATCCGCAGGCCCATAAAGGGTCGCGGCGAAATCTCCTCGGTGAAAATCCCAGCGAAGAACTCGTCAAAAGCCTGTCGAATCATCTACAAGTCACCAGAGAGACACCGCCGACATTCGTCTTTCACACAGCCGCTGATCCGGTTGTTCCAGTGGGAAATGCAATTGCTTATTATCAGGCGCTGGTCAAACATGGCGTCGATGCGGAATTGCACATCTATCAAAAAGGTCGACACGGCGTCGGGCTGGCCCCGAATGATCCCATCTTGAAATCGTGGCCAGACCGCCTCGCAGACTGGCTCCGCACGAACAACTTTCTTTCCGGAAAGAAGCGTGTCTCTGTTTCTGGCGCAGTAAAGTTTGACGGCAAGCCATTAAAGTGGGGGATGATTTCGTTTGCCTCTCGGGAATCAGACTCGTTCCCGACGGCCTCGACGATGGTTCAAAGCGGAAAGTTTGCAATTGCCGAGAAAGATGGCCCGGTGGCGGGGAAGTACTCGGTCTCCGTTCACGACATGGGAACCTTTGCCCGTGAACCATCCATCGAAGATGCCCGGACGTTGACCGGTGATCATTCTATCACAGGTCTCGTCATTCAAGTACGTGAAGAGGGCGAGAACAATTTCGACCTCGACTTGAGAATCGAATAAATTCAAATAACATCCTGATCTCCCGAGCGGTTCTTCGGATATCTTTATGGCGATTCATTTTTTGCAGGTTGTT
This sequence comes from Thalassoglobus polymorphus, assembly GCF_007744255.1. Lineage (GTDB taxonomy): Bacteria > Planctomycetota > Planctomycetia > Planctomycetales > Planctomycetaceae > Thalassoglobus > Thalassoglobus polymorphus. Next base: position 6,277,225 of record NZ_CP036267.1, read on the forward strand.
CGCAGAAGAACTTCACCACTGAAGCGGGACGCGAACACCAATTCGAAAATGCTATAAACTCTCTCTGAGCACTGGATATCTGTTTCTTTTCTTTTTACTATTTATTGACGTGAAGCGACCTGAATGTCCACAACTCTCGAACAAGGTAACGGCCAGCTTTCCTACGGCCTGGCTTCAAATTCCTCGGTCGATTCCGAATGGTTGAAGTCTCTCAATTTCCGAACCTCTGCACCTCAAGGGTTGCGGGAAGCCGCACATGAAGGCAATGTGAATGATTTCACCTCTGCTCTGATTGAAAGTGCCTCGGAGAGACGAGTCTTTAAAAAGTCCGAACGGCTTGAGTTGCTCGAACAGTTGCGCCACCTCCGGGAAGTGACTCAGAATGTCGAGGTGTCCGGCGATCTCGCCACTGCCCTGTTTGAGGTCAACCTCAAGAAAGCGGAGCGGTCTGGATATGTTGAAGCGTTCATCGCAGAACACGGTGAAGAAGTTCCGGATAGCGTGTCTCTGTCAGATGCAATCTGGATTCTCGCGATTTACTCTCAGAAGCTAGAAAACGAGGCGTTGTTTTCGCTTTGGCGCTGGACCTTGCAAAAGGGGCAGGAATGGATGGAAGCCAAACCGGTTTGCGATGCAGAGCAGGGGTTCAGCCAATTAAGATTTCTTGAAGTCTGCTACCTCATGGCAGTCTCCTTTGAGAACCTGAAAGGCTCACGCAGCTTGCTCAAAGAAACGACAGCCCTGATCCGAAACTGTGTGGATGAAGCGACCGACACCGATGGGACTCCTCAGGCACATTGGGTCCCGACTCTCCTCGATTCGCTCTCCAGCTTGGGACGCATTGCGACATTCAACACTGCGATGCAGCAGAAACTCATCAACAAAGCTTTCGGCAAGCGATTGCAAGGACTCTTCGAACGAACCTGCAGCTACTGCACGCAAGATCATTTCAGTTTGTCGCTCGGTGATTCGACTCTTGATTCAGATCGACTGGATGCGGTTGCCGCAGCCTTTCTGTTCGATAAGAAAGACGGGATTCGTCGCCTGATCCAAACCTGGCAAAAAAAGAATCAGGGCAAAAGGAAAGTTGGCGACTGGTCTCTTCCGGAAATGGTTCATCAGTCGGACTGGGCGCAGCATGCCTGCATGCGATCGGATTGGAGCTCACCGGTCGATTTGTGCGTCATCACGCATGAAGGCGCAATGCCCCGAATCGATCTCGTCATCGCCGATCATCCCCTGATAAAGGGGGACTGGGAGCATGAAATAAGCCTGGATGGAAAAACTCTCAAGTCCGATGCTGGCTGGGTCTGCACTTGCTGGTTTGCAGATGACGAAGTCAATTACATGGAACTCGTTCAGGAAATCGACGCCTCGACGCGAGTTTCGCGACAAATGATTTTTCTGCGTGAAGAGCACCAACTTGTCCTGAATCATATGGTCATTGCAGAGAAAGCAGGCGAAATCAGTTCACGCACAACGCTTCCTCTCCGCGCAGACTGGATCGGGGAAGCAGACACAGCGACGCGTGAACTGGCCTTAGAGAATGCAGCTCAACGGGTGCGAATTCACCCACTCTCGCTGCCTCAGGAACACGTCGTCAAAGCCGATGGAAAACTCTTCGCCTCTGGGCAGGAATTAACATTCGAGCAGCACTCAGCCGGCTCGCGTCTCTTTTCTTCGATGGTGCTCGACTGGTCACCCAAGCATCTCGAGAAGCCGGTCGAATGGGGAAAGCTGACGGTCGCACATGATGGAAGAATTGAGACCATCGAACAAGCTGCCGCCTTCCGCTTTCGAGTTGGTCGCAGTCAGTGGTTGCTGTATCACTCAATGACAGAACCCGACGTCCCAAGATCCGTCCTCGGCCTCCACACTTCTCACGAGACAGTCCTCTCGAAAATTACCTCCAAAGGTGAGATCGAGCCGATTATCGAAGTAGAAATGTAAACGAGAATTCAAAAGCAGTTCTCGATAATTCATTCACCAGCAACGCAAACTGCCCCAGCCGTTTCGTTCGACCGGGGCAGTTGCGAGAATTGCTTTGAAGAGTTTGTCGCCGATGAATGACGCGTCAAGAAATGACGTTGTGACGTCTTTTATGGACGCAGATCTTGGATGCCATTTTTGAGTTGGTAGATTCTTTTGACTTCTGCTTCGGTGAGGGCGCGGTCGAAGGTGGCGAGGTCGTCCATTTGACCGACGTACGCTGCACCGAGGACCAGTCGGACCTGGGCTGGGTCCCAGTCGAATTTCAGGTCCCAGTCTTCAATGGCTCCCTGTCGGACTCCGTCCATGTAAAGAACGCCACGTTGTGTTTTCTCTTGATCGTTGACATTTTCTAAAGTGAAAACGACATGTGTCCATTTCTCTCGTGAGAACGATGGTTTTTCGACTTGGACCATCGGACGCTTTTCGAATGGAATGTCTGCCCAGGAAACGCCATCTGGATTCCAGATAGAAACAAGCGGTCGAATGGCATAGCGGAAGAACCGGGGAGTTTCGTCTTTGGAAAACTCCAGGAAGATGAAGCCCTTATTGGTGTCGTTGCCGACAATTTGAACGGGATCGCAGTAGCCTGGCTCAAGATCTTTGTCCGGATTGAGTCGTAGCCAAACTGAGACGGTTGAACTCCAGCTCTTGCTGTTGTAATCGAGGATTCCAGTATCCTTGAACGCCGGGCGAAAACCACTTTTGTGAACGAAGTCGAGAGCTCCTCCGAAGCGACCCTCTTTGACAAATTTTACGTCGTCAGTCGGCTCGGCATGAACATAGTCTTTTCCTGAACGGACATAGCTGGTCCGGTCACCACGAGCAAAATCGGCATCGAGACCATGGTCAAACGAGGCGTGCAGAGTCAGCGACTTGCTCAAGCTGTCGTCTGTTTCTGCTTCGCTGATCAATTTCTTACCTTCTTCGGTGCCGATTTCACGAAGGAAGATGTTCCGCCAGCGAATCTCCCCGCCATGCGTTTGCAGCATAATCGGTCCCTTTGCTGGCAGTGGATTTGAACGGTCCCAGAAATTCTCCATGACGGCTCCATCAACGACCAATTCTTCGTTAAGCCAAACCCAGGTGTGCGAACCGACTTGTCGAATTCGAAATTTATTCCACTCGCCAAAAGGTTTGTCAGCTAAAACCATTGGATCGCGACCTTCAGCTGCGGGTGAGTTATTGAAGAGTCCACCTGATCCGAGGTGCGGTTTTCGGGTTGGTCGTTTCGGATCGAACTTCTGATGCCAATCCCAAATTTGAACTTGCGGAGTCCCGCGCAGGTAGATGCCGCTGTCCGCTTTGGCAACAGTTTTGTATTCCAGCAGCAATTCGATGTCACCGTATTCTTTTTCAGTTGTTGCATATGGCCCATGACCATCGTTGACCAGTTCGCCGTTCTCGACGGTCCAGTTGGCTGGGAACTCTTCCCGTTGCTGCTTCAGGTTGGCTTCTTTTTTCTCGCCCTTCAGTTTGGTGACTCGATGCGGGTTGAGGCCGTACCAGCCGGTCAAATCCTTGCCATTAAAAATTGCGTGAAAGCCTTCGGGTGGCTGCGGGTCTGCGGCATGGGAAGGGCTGATCGCTGTGAGTAGCAAGGCGGCGACCGTGGCGCAGCGACACAACGAAGATCGTGATAGACGATTCGCGGTTTTCATAGGTTCAAAACTCAGTGAGGAAGATTAGGAAGGAAGCTGCACAGAAGCGGTCTGATGCAACTTTGTTGATGTGTTTGAGGATAATCGACACTGCAGCAGAGGGCTACTCAGCGCCCAGTTTTCAGCTCGGCAGCTAAATCTTTTCAGAGAGTGGACGAAGTTTTCCCTACGATGGCTGCCTTAACTCAACAGAGCGTCAGCTTCCGTCTCGCAAGATTTGCAGAGTACGTGGCAGAAATTCCGGATCTCAAGCGAGTCGCTACACTTGTTCTCGCAAGAGTGCAGAGGCGTAGCCGACGAGATCGTTTTGCTCTTTGCGGACTTTTTTCAAAACGTCCAGTCGCCCCGCTTTTTCACAAAGTTCGTCAAACGAAATGCTTACGTCTTCGTTGAGATTTGAAAGGTATTGCGCGGAGAGTTCGACTGCTTCGTCAAGTTTGTCGCTTCGAATGAGTAAGTCGACAAGGACGTAGGCCAGCAACGGCTTATCCTGTTCGTCTGGTTCAGCTTCAAGTTGCTCGCGGAAATACTGCAGTCCCTCATCACGTTTTTTGTCGAGCAGGATGTTGAAGAAGTGTTCGTGAGCTGGGTAGAAGTCTTGGAAGGGGGGCTCTCCGTCGTATTGAAGAGTTTTTTCCAGCTTCGCACCGTATTGAGCCAACTCGCGTGCCAGTTCAAGTTCTTCAGACGGCGCTTCGATGGACCGGGCGAATCGGACGACGGAGTTCAGGTGTGAGACATCGACGTGATAGTTCCCCTCATCAAAGAGCCAGTCACGGCCGGTGATCAAAGTTTTCAGAGACGCTCCCGGTTCGATCAGAGGGACTTTTTGCTCGACCTGCCTGCGAACTGAGTCACTCAAATCGTTGTACAGGCTGCGGACCATGAGTTTCGAACATGCTGTCCTGTGTTCCTGGCTCATTTGGGGAAGCGATTGGTCCAAAGCTGTGATCGTGCTGCAGGTCCCATGACCGTTGAGCATGATTTTCACTCCCTTGGGAGGATTGACTCCCTGGTACAGTGCCAGCTGAAGGATTTCCTCCATTTTTTCATAATCTTCGATCTGGTCAGGGAGCTCATCGAGAGCCTTGGCGAGCAGTTCGGGCTCTTGGATGACCTGCAGATACATCCAGGCGGCAGCTAGTTCTCCCTGTTCGACCAGTTTCCCGCCGACTTCACGAGCCGCTTCAACATAGGCTTCTTCGACTTCTTTGCGGTGTTCTTGAGGAACATCCTGCAGGGACGAAGGTCGAGACAGTGGAAGTCCAAGGGCTGCCTTTTTCTGTAACATTTTGGCATCAAAGAGTTTGTGCAACTCTCCCGCTTCTTCGACCTCTTTGACCAGTTGGGCTAGCAGTTCCTGAGTTTCCTGCTTCGAGGAAATCTGATCGAGCGTATCAAATGATGAATTTTCCATGGTTCTTTGTACTTCTCTCTCTTGCTGGCGTCCCAGTTGGCCGAATCCAATAATACCGATATTACAAATCAGCAATGATTTTCATGCCATTGGTCGAGAATCTCAAGTCTGTAGTTTTGAGCTGAAAACGGCAGTCGTTTTCAGGTTGATGATAGAGCTTTAGAACTGATCCTGAAACTTAAAGTTGCTCTCTTACAACGTTAAGAAAAGCGTCTATTCCAAAGGTTTTCGGACGGGGTCTAGTTCTTTGCATCGGCAGATTTACGCAAGTATCTCTCTCACCAGAGATTATTACAAATCCTGCTGGCATCGACAGCCATGATTGTGGTAAAGTTTGCGATTCCCGATTTCGACCGTTTTTGTAAAAAAATGAAGTCAACTCTGCATGTGAGAGGCAACCTCTTTCGAGCCAGCCTTCCTGAGAGTCAACTCTTTTTGAAGAAACGGTCCTACGCTGGTCGTTTGAAAACTTCAGACATGTGTGTGAGGTGGCGTCCTTCGTTGATTTTTGACACTTGAATGCGGTCTGTTCTGTGTCGGGATGGATGCGCGGCAAGCTGTTGCCACATATTAGAACCTCTAACAAAACAAAACATTCGGGACATTTGAGCGAATCTACTACTTCGCTTGAAGAGTTTTGTTTGCGGCTCTGGATAATTTAAGGCTTTTTTTAGAATGGTCGATCGTAACCTAATTCGTGAATTTCAGGTTGATGATGAAGAGTTAAACGCAGCACTCGGAGGTGAACTGGGAGACTGGATCAACGAAGAGAGCGAGCAAATGGACCGCGTCTATGATGAGACGTCGAGTCCTTTTGACGTGAACGAAATTGTTCAGGGAAAAGTCCTGAGCGTCGAAGGCGACGAAGTTCTTGTTGATATTGGCTACAAAAGCGAAGGGATGGTCCCCCTCTACGAGTGGGCGGACGACGAAGAACAACCCAAGGTCGGCGAAACCATTGAGGTTCTGCTTGAAGAAATCGAAGATGATTTCGGCCTCGTTTTGCTCTCCAAACGCAAAGCTGACCGCCAGAAAGACTGGAACTGGGTTGTTGGTCGCTACGACGAAGGAAACACCATCATCGGGATGGTTGTTCGCAAAATCAAAGGTGGACTGCTCGTCAACATCGGCGAAAGCCTCTCATCCACTGGTGCACGCGGCGTCAACGTCTTCCTGCCAGCCAGCCAGGTGGATATCCGTCGGCCTTCAGATATCGGCGATTTCGTCGGTAACGAAATTGAGTGCATGATCCTGAAGATCGATGATGCACGTAAGAACATTGTCGTCTCGCGTCGTCGTCTCATCGAAGAGCAACGCGCCGAGATGAAGCGGAAACTGCTCGAGGAACTCGAAGAAAACCAGATTCGTACCGGTGTTGTCAAAAACATCGCCGACTTCGGTGCATTCGTGGACCTCGGTGGAATCGATGGCCTGCTGCACATCACCGACATGAGTTGGGGACGCATCAACCATCCTTCCGAAATGGTCAAAATTGATGATGAGATCGAAGTCATGATTCTCAACATCGACCGTGAAAAAGAGAAGATCGCCCTGGGACTGAAGCAAAAGTTCCCAAGTCCATGGGAAAACGTCGACACCAAATACCCGGTTGGCGATCGCGTCACTGGCGAAGTTGTCAACGTGATGACATACGGTGCCTTCGTCAAACTCGAAGATGGTATCGAAGGTCTTGTCCACATTAGTGAAATGTCCTGGACACGCCGCTTGAACCATCCTAACGAGATGGTCAGCATCGGTCAGGAAGTCGAAGTGGTGGTCCTGGGGATCAACACCGACAAACAGGAAATTTCACTCGGCATGAAGCAGACTCAGCCGAATCCTTGGGACAACGTCACCGAGAAATACCCGGAAGGGAAGTCGGTCAACGGTGTTGTTCGCAACCTGACCAACTACGGTGCGTTTATCGAACTCGAAGAAGGGGTCGACGGCCTGCTTCACGTGAGCGATATGTCCTGGACACGTAAGATTTCTCACGCCAGCGAGATGCTGAAAAAAGGCGACGAAATCCAGTGTGTTGTTGTTTCAGTCGACGAAGAGCGAAAACGAATCGCTTTGGGACTCAAGCAAATGGGCGACGATCCATGGGAAGCACGCATCCCGGATCAGTATCAGCCCGGTTCGATCGTCAAAGGAAACGTCACCAAGATCACCAACTTTGGTGTCTTTGTTGAACTGGAAGAAGAGCTCGAAGGCTTGCTCCATGTTTCTGAATTGACAGGTGGAGACGAAGAGAAATCTGTCGAAGACGTCGTCAACGTAGGCGATGAAATCGAAGTGAAAATTCTTCGTGTCGATACCGGAGATCGCAAGATCGGCCTGAGCATGAAACTCGATGCAGAAATCGAACCAGAAACCGCTTCCGGTTCTGGTGGCGGATCAGACGCATCGAAAGAGCTCAAAGGTGGAATGGGCGATTCATCAGGACCACTCTTCTCGATGGCTCCGGCCCGCACGGAAGAAGAAGCAGCACCTGCCGAGGAAGCGCCTGTCGAGGAAGCTACTGCCTCAGCCGAAGAAGCTCCAAGTGCTGAAGAGGAGGCTCCTGCGGCTTCTAATGAAGAATCCGAAGAGAAGCCTGAAGCTGAATAATTAGAACAATCGCTAAAAGTGTTCTAATTTGCTTCTGAAAGCAAAGTACTCGTTATAAACGGCCTTCCGATCACAATCGGGAGGCCGTTATTTTTGCGCTAATCGTTGATGCTTTTCTGGCTTCCGTGTTTTGTCGTGATCCTCGCTGGAGCGGCAACTCTTGCCGGTCCGATATTGATATTGTGGTCCAGTACGGACACGACGAGCAATTGGGATGGTGGAAGGAGTCCCCTATGAGATCCCTGCATTCCCCAAGGTTGATGACCCATTAGAGTCCCATGCAGAAAATCACTCGCCGTAGAACTTCAAGCGTTCAAAACCCCCTGGAAACGTACCTACGTGAAATCAACGAGACCGCCCTCCTGACAGCCGATGATGAGAAGGAACTCAGCTATCGCATTTCAGACGGGGACATGCTCGCTCGCGACCGCATGGTCCGCGCGAACCTGAGGCTCGTTGTGAACATTGCACGAGGGTACAGCGGGAAAGGTCTACCCCTTCAAGATCTGATTGAAGAGGGGAACCTGGGCCTGTTGCGTGCCGTGGAAGGTTTCGATCCCGAAATGAATACGCGGTTCAGTACCTATGCAAGTTACTGGATCAAGCAGTCGATCAAACGTGCGTTGATTAACTCTGCGAAAACGATTCGCATTCCCGCGTATATGGTTGAACTCCTTTCTAAGTGGAGACGTGCCAGCTCGAAGCTGCAGGATGAGATCGGTCGACCACCCACAGCTGAGGAAGTTGCCAAGGAGTTGGAGCTCCCGCCGAAGAAGTTGAAAATCGTCAAGAAAGCGATTCAGCTCTACAACTCAACGCCACAAAATGAAGATGGCGATGGCAACGTCTCCATGGGAGAGCTCATCCCTGATGATCGCTTGCTCGGTCCCGAGGAAGAGTTGATCGGACACGATAACCTCAAGCATGTTTTCGAGATGCTCGAAGAGATGGAAGAACGGGAATCGACGATTCTGAAGCTCCGCTTCGGTCTGGACGATGGCGAACCGCGCACTCTCAAGGAAATCGGAGAAGCCCTCGGCCTCACCAGGGAACGGGTCCGTCAAATCGAAGCCGAAGCGCTCAAGCGGCTCAACAAAGGTCTTCTCGGGGAATAAGCGAGAGCTTCAAGTGTTGAGCCAGCATCTCCAGCGTTTTTTGAATTGGCGTTCGTGTTCTGCTCTTGGCGAACTCAACTTGGCTGGTGAAACACGTTCTCTGCGGACACCCGGTGGTGCAGATTGCTCTGGCCGGACACCTCAAAGTGTCCGGCCATTTCTTTATTTTCGATTCATTAGCACGTTCTTCAATCCATCGATGTTCTGTTGCAAACTTTCTTTTGCATCGAGTTCATTCCGATGATCCAGCAGCCCGATCGGTCCGTCGTATCCGCTGTTAATCACGGTTTCGATCATGGATGACTCGTACTTTCCATCACCAATGGGGACAATTTTGTTTTTGAGTCCGTCGACATGTTCGGCAGCGACCATCCCATTCAGGTTCAAGCAAAGCAAGTAAGGCTGCATGATTTTGAAGAGCCTTGGGAATTCTTTGATGTGCTCATGTCCGTGATGAAAGTTGTAGACAATCCCGACATTGTCGAGACTGTGCTCCTTCCTGAGGAACTCACAAACCGCAACCAGATTTTCTGGCTCCCCTCCCCAGCCTCCATGGTTATAAAGCCCCAACTGACAGCCAAGTTCTTTGGCCTTGTGTGCCAGCGGTAGCAACTGTTTCGCCGCAGCCTGGATTTTATCTTGCTGTGTCGGAGCATTCGGGCTCGGGAGAGTGATCCAAATCTGTGGATGGATATCGTACTTTTTGATCAATGGAGCGAGGCTGTCATGCCAGCTCCAAAATGCGAAGAACTCGATGTTGTTCTTCTGGTACTGACGAATCTCCTCTTCGAATTCCGGGACATGTTTTGCTCGCCAATCATAGGCAACTCGGGTTAGTCCCAGCTCTTTCACCATCAACGCCCGCTGCGCCGGAGTTCGTTTTTTGGCATCAAACGGAACGATACACCAGGCGACAAGCTGCCCCTCAGAAAAATTCTCCGGAACCTCCGGCTTCTCCGCTCCTCGCACGGTCGTCTGGTTGAGCGGCGAACAGACAATGCTGATCACAAGCAGTGAAAACAAAATTCTCGTCATTCAACCGACCTTCATGCTGATGCCATTCGCATTCAAATTTCAGCCGTACACCATGCAAAGCTCATCCCACACTACGAAAACCAGCCAGCCTATTCCATCGTCCGATGAACACTGAGAGTACGATGTTCCTTGTGAGCAGCCTTCCTGTGACTTGCTCGGAATGTTTTGTCACTCTCCAATAATTTTGACCAGAATTCGCTTGCGACGTCGGCCGTCGAATTCGTAGTAAAAGATGTGTTCCCATGGTCCCAGATGGAGTTTGCCGTCGGTGATGGCGACGACGACTTCGCGGCCCATGATTTGGCGTTTGTGGTGAGCGTCGGCGTTGTCTTCGCCGGTTCGGTTATGCAGGTAGCCGCCTGAAGCTGGATCGCTACCGGGATTAAAGGGGACGAGTTCCTCCAGCCAGCGCTCATAGTCAGCATGTAAACCCGATTCATTGTCGTTGATGAAAACGCTCGCGGTGATGTGCATTGCGTTCACGAGCACCAGTCCGTCTTGGACTCCGCTCTCAGTGACGAGACGTTCGACGTCCGAGTGGATCGAGACGATGGCTCTCCGTTCGGGGATGTCTACCCAGAGTTCTTTGGTTAGGGATTTCATTATAGATCGCTGATAGCTATGTGGTTTGCAGTGATGGCTTGGAAGTTTTGAGTCGCTTGGAAAATCACCGGAATGAAGACGAATCTTGAAACAGGATTGGTTGCTGGTTAGTTTAGAAGCTGATTGAAAGCCGTTGCAATCGACTTCACTCGACCTTCGAGGGATTTGCATCGGCTGTCAGGATACCTTGAAACCTTCCTCCAGCTTCTTCCTGCCGAGAATCCTCATGTTGCGTCTCACCTGTATGCTGTTGATGTTTCTCTTTCTCCCTGCAATCAGTTGGGGACAAACTTCCTATCCAATGCTCATGGGTTTAAAGCCTGCAGCTGCTCAGTTGGGGACCTCGTCGGAGCATGAACTGGAATCTCGCTACAGTATGTTTGGTGCTGATCGAGTGATTGTTTCCGGAGAAGGGGTGACGGGGAAAATCGTCACGCCAATGGAACCGGGTAAGGATGGAAAGGTTCCTTCGCTAACGAAAATTAAAATTGAATTCACCGTGACCAAGGAGGCGGCTGAGGGAGTGCGTGAGTTTCGCGTTCTGGGACCAACCGGCGCCAGCACTCTCGGGCAGGTGGTCATCACTCGATTGCCGATCGCGAATGAATCTGACAAAAACGACACGATTGAAACCGCGACCGAAGTGACGGTCCCGGCTGCGATTTGTGGGACTGTGGAGAAGTCTGAGGATGTTGACCTGTTCAAGTTCCATCTTGATGCCCCAGCCACGCTGACGTTTCACACGCTGGCGATGCGGTTGCAAGATAAGATTCACGATTTGCAATCGCATGTCGATCCGATTTTGACAATTCGGAATTCGACCGGTTCGACAGTCGCAGCGGCGGACAATGTGTATGCCGCAGACCCTTATTTGAGTCACACGTTTTCGGAAGCGGGGGACTATTACATTGAAGTGCGGGACGTTCGGTATAAGGGCAACCGTTACTGGAATTATGTGATTGAAGTCAGCGATCAGCCTTACATTGAAACTATTCATCCCATCGCGGTTCAGCAGGGACAGCCAGCTTCGGTGAAGTTGATCGGAACAAATCTGGGTGAACTGGATTCCGTGGAATGGCAGCCCGGTGAAGGGGTCGCGCTCGGAATGCAGGAGGTTCAGTTGCCGCTTCCGGGTGGGCGTTCCAATCCGGTCCTTCTCGCTGTGAGTGAACATCCCGTTGAAGTGGAACAACTTTTCTCTGAAGGGAGTGAGAAAGGGGAGCAGGCGATTTCCATTCCCGGTGGCATCGCTGGGCAGATTGAACAGGTCTCTGACATCGACTCTTATAAGTTCACTGCCAAAAAGGGTGAGCGCTTCACGTTTGAAACCATCGCGCGGCGACTGAACTCAGCGATGGACCCAATCATCTGGATCACGAATAGTGATGGGAAATCGCTGTCTGAAAATGACGACTTGCGGACTTGGGGGAAACGGACATATCAGGACTCAATGATTGAGAATTGGGCTGCGCCTGCTGATGGCGATTACGTGATCAATATTCGCGATGTCCACTTACGTGGCGGCGAGCAGTTCACTTATTTCCTGAGTGCGACACGTTCAGAGCCGTACTTTGAATTGGTCCTTGATACAGACAAGACGCAACTGACACCCGGGACCAGTGGAGTTTTGTTTGCTCGCACTGTGCGGAAGAACGGATTCACGGGGGAAATAGAACTCTCCGTTGAGAATCTCCCCGAGGGAGTGACCGCTCATGGTGGACGGATTCTTTCGACGGGTACGGATGGTTGCATCATTCTGGAAGCGGCGGCGGATGCGAAACCGACTGCAATGAACATCATTGTGCACGGCAAAGCGACAGTGGGAGAAGGGGACGAGGCTCGCGAGGTCAGCGTCGCTGCACAATCGATGCAGGAAATTTATATGCCGGGTGGTGGTCGAAATCACTGGCCTGTTTCGATGCACACTGTGGCTGTCGGGGCTCCTTCGGATATTCGTTCAGTGCAACTCGATCAAATGGAAATCAGTTTGAAACCGGGAGAGTCAATCAAGGTTGGGGTGACGATTGAGCGAGCAGAAGGGTTCGATAAGAATGTCACCCTCGACATGCTGTTTCAGCATCTCTCAACGAAGTATGCAAATGTGCTGCCAAAAGGGATTACCATTGATAGCAAGAAGAGCAAAACCTTGCTGACAGCTAAAGAATCTTCCGGGCATCTTCTGATTACGGCTGCGAAAGATGCTCCAGCGGTTGAGAAGCAACTTTGCAGCGTGATGGCGAATATCTCGCTCAACTTCGTGATGAAGGCGACCTATTCCAGTCAGCCGCTTTTCATCAGCGTTGTCCCTGAAGTCGCTGCCGAGAAGGTGGCGGATGCTGATAAGAAGTAGTTCTTTGAGATGCAGGTGAGGGAACAAACGTTCCGTTTATGCTGGACAAAGCGGTTTTGTTCATTCTAGAGCGGTTTGCTCGACCGTGTGCCCGTGAAGTAGACCCCGTGAAGTAGACCCCGTGAAGTAGACCCCGTGAAGTAGACACCGTGAAGTAGACACCGTGAAGAACGCATTTCTCTAGAAAAACCGTTCGCCACGAGGCAGGTCCTGCAAACCAATTCGAAAGATGCTCTGGAAGCGATGCGGCTGAAAGGGCTGGCTTCAAGAAAAAGATTAAGAGTGAATGCTCCAATTGGTTTATAGATCTAAACCAAAGGCCCGATGAAGCATCCACTCACTGGCCTCGCTCGTGGTGTTGTCAAAATGTAACACCCAATTCGGTCTACGACTACGAACGGAACGCGCACGCTTGTCACAGCAATAATTTCATACGAAGAGATTCTCAGCGCAGTATGGACAGAGTGGATTGCCACAGTATGGCTGCAAAATGGAGGGTGGGCGAGAGTTCGCCACGCGTTCCGGGGGCCGAAGAAGCTTTCAGGAGGAGGTTTCAAGCAAGTGGGGGCTTTCCGCTCACGTCATTGGGATGACGCGTCGCAGGCCGATAGCTGGAAGCAATAAGAGCAGGACACCAACGGCGAATGGAATCCCGGCGTTTCCGAACTTGAAGTAGATGAAGGTGGCGTTCAGGACGATTACCGAGAGTAGCATCACTCCGATACTGGGTTGGATTTTCTTCGGGGACGGATCAATTACCGCAGCGATTGCACGGCGGTTGATTGTGATTGCGATCACAGCCCAGATTCCCAAAACAGCTTGTGAGTTAGCAATTCCGGGAGGGAGCGGGATTCCCAGTTGTACTGCAAAATCACCCAGCCAGATTGCGAGTCCAATAAGCCCTGTATTGATCACTAAAAGTGAGAGCAATAGCGGGAGTCGTAAATTCTGTTTGGCCTCTCGCTTGGCAAACCAGGTTACACCAGCGATGTAAATTCCCATGCAAACTGCGACCCACAAGAGTGGCTGTTGAAACGCTCCGGCCAGTCGAATCCCGGCGGTGCTTGCTCCGAGGATTAAATTCAGGCTGCGGCAGGCTCCCATAAACAGCGGGCCGAGCGGAGTCCGCTTCATCACACCATCGTAAAGCAGGATGCAGATGGCCAGTCCACTAGCAATGATGAGGCTGCGCAGATCGGCAGCGTAGGCAAATGCGAGACCTCCAGCCATCAGGCATGCACCGAAAATCGTCGCGTTTCGTCTGGAGATTTCCCCAGAAGGGATCGGGCGATTTGGGCGTTCTTCGGTGTCCTGTTTGACGTCGAAGACGTCGTTGAAGACCATCCCGGAAAGGTACAAGCAGGCACTCGCCCCTAACAGCAATCCGAGCTCGGATGCGGGGTTCAGCGCGGCATGTGTCAGTAAGAACCCGGCTGCGATGTCAGCCAGTGCCGTAAAGACTGTTGGGAATCGACAGAGTCGAAGATAAGGCAGCATGTGAGCAGTCGTGAAAAGAAGCTAATGTTAGCCGGACACTTGGCGCATCCGGCTCAGCCAAATCCACACGTGTTTACACTTCCGTATCTTTGAGGATCGGCGTGAGGTATTCCACGGTGCTATTCATTGAAGCCAGCTGTTCGTAGTCGGATTCAGGAATTTGCACGCGGTACAGCTTGCGAAGTTCCATGACAATGTCGAGGAAGTCCATGCTGTCGAGTTCCATTTGCTCTCGAAACGCGACAGAGTCGTCCAGATCGGACAAATCTTCATCGGGGGCAATGCGTTCCAGGATATTGATAATGACTTGACGTATTTCCGGGGGAGTCATTCCGGGAGTTCTCCTCAACCTGTGTGAAAAATGGCCGAAAACCTGGAGATTTGATCTGCCTCAGAACTCTGAGGGATCAGCATCTGGTATCGGGATGAGTATGATCGTGAAATCTATTTGAAAATTGGGCTCGTTTCTGTAATGGATTTACAGGATTCGTATTGGACAACGAAGCGGCCATGAATGCAAAGGACTTTGGAGCGAATCAATAAGAAGCCCAGACAAAACTGTCGAAATCGTTTTGATTTGGTCGATTTTGGATCAACTGGTTTCGTTGCGTTCGAAACGGTGCTTATTCGTAAACGCCACCCTGTTCCGCTGGGAATTTCTTGACGATGAGGACCGAGTTGACCCCGAGCATCCCGAAAGAGTTATTCAGGATATATTCAACTTTTTCCATGTGTCGGGGGCGATTTGCGACAACCTGGTGCAATTCGCAGCGAGGGTCCTGCTCGTCCAGATTGATGGTCGGGTGGGCGATGCGATCACCAAAGGAGGGGATATTTCCCAGTAATTCCAGGGCGCCCGCTGCTCCCATCGCGTGGCCGATGTAACTTTTTGTATTGTTGATTGCGACGGTAGTTCGCTCGCCAAACGCAGCTTTCAAAGCTTTCGATTCTTCAATATCGCCCTGCTCAGTCGCGGTTGCATGGCTGGAAACGATGTCGATGTCGTCTGCGGTGAGGCCTGCTTTGTTGAGGGCCAGTTGAATACACTCAGCTTGTCGAGTTGCCGAGGGGAGTACGAAATCGCTCGCGTCAGAATTCATGGCGTAGCCGACGATTTCCCCATAGATCTTTGCTCCACGCTCGCGAGCATCGGTGAGGCGTTCAAGGGTGCAGATTCCTCCACCTTCAGCGACGATGATCCCGTTGCGTTTCGTGTCAAAGGGGCGGCAGGCTTTGGCTGGGTCTTCGTGCCATGCCAAGGCTCCCTGACTGGCAAAACTGGCGAAAATCCCGAATGTGTGGATACTTTCCGAGACTCCACCCGCAATCGCCATGTCGACTTCTTTCAGTCGCAGCATCTGCAATCCCTGGATAAATCCAGCGTTTCCAGCAGCACAGGCGGCTCCTACCGTCAGGTGAGGCCCTGTGATTTTCATGTTCAGCGTGACTTCGCCGGCTGGGTTGTTGGCCACTGTACGGGGGTTGTGATGGTGGGACCAGACTTTGGTATCATAGTCAAACTGGGAGATCTCGAAGATTTCGTTTTCGGTCTCAACGTTTCCGTGCTCGGTGATCCCCAAGTAGACACCGACCCTGTCTCGACGAGTGTTTTCCCAGTCGATACCAGAATCGATGACCGCTTCGTTCGCACAGTAAATCGAAACCGACCCCGCGCGGGTGCCTCGACGACGTTCTTTCCGTCGCTGGTATTTGAATTCGTCGAAATGACAGATTCCAGCTAGCACCGGTTGCTTGATGTAGCGAGTTTCAAAAGGTTGAACTCCCGAAGTTCCCGCGAGTAATGCGGCTCGGTATTCAGTGAGGGAATCCCCATTCGGGGCAGCAAGGCCGACCCCGGTAATGACAATTCTTTCGTCGTCAGGCAATTGTTCCGGCATTATGATTACGAGCAAGCCCCACTCCAGTAGCGGGACGCCCAACACTCCAAACAGGGTTTCTAAAGTGAAGAGACAGATTCTAAGAAGATTCACCGAAAATCCCAACCACATTGCCCGAGTTCACATTTCAGGGAATGCATTCAAGCGAAACGCCCACGGGAAGGAATTGGCGACAGATTTCAGGCGAAGAGGTGCGTTTTGTCCGAAATAATGCCAAAAGCCCGAGCACGGACGTGTCCGGGTCGGGCTTTGGTGAATCACTCTTCAGAAAAGATGAGTTTTTCGGTCGGGCAATTAATTTGTTCGCTGTGGAGATTCTCCACCCACGGTTTGCCTGAGAGTCGGTTTGGAGGTGCGTCGGTCCATCATTGGGAGTTGGTCAGGATTCGCTTTGATGTCCTGCATTTTCTCGTACCCTCTAAGTGAAATTGACCAAGGGCCTCTCAGCTTGTCAGCAAGTGTGAACGGCTTTGGGGTGTAGAATCTGTACACGGTTTCTTGATTTCCCGAAGGGTCCCACAACTTCACGGCATTTGGAAGAAAGGTGTTCGGATCGAGTAGAACTTCGGCTCGTTGAAATTCTCGTCGAAGATTTGGGACGAGGGGATAAGCGATGATGTGAATCTGTCGCTCTGGGTCGTGCATTTCGCCAAAGGCCATTTTGTAGCGTTTGGTGACTGAGTCTGCCTTCATTCCGAAGAGAAACGGCATCGGTCCATCGGTGATGCGTTGTCCCTGATATTGTGGTGGGATTTCCATTTTGCTGTATTGCTTCGGAGCGACATCCACTTCCAGAATATCTTTCCCGTTACAGATCCAGACTTTGTGTGCGTCTGCCTGAACGGAATAAACTTTTCCGTCGGGAGCTTTGTGTGTCAGCGGTTGTCCCGGAGATGCTGCGAGGGCTTTGACAATGTCCGGGTCGGGATTGAAGTCCATGCGTGCTTTATCTGGAGATCCGAACCAGTACTCGCCAACAGCTCGTTTTTCGACACCAAATGTGCTGTCGTAGACGTATCGACGGAACACTCCCTGGAGCGTGTCGATTCCTGCGGTTTTCTGTTCCCACTCCTGAAGAACTAACAACATTTGCGGAGAAGGACGTTCCGGTTTGATTTCCATTTGAACCGGAGTTCTTGCCGCATTTTGAATCAGGGGGTTGGCACCAGCAGGTTGTTGAGTATTGGGTTGCGTTTGTGGAAACTGACCAAAAGCCAGGTTCGATGTGACAGCGATCCCAAATGCCAAACAAAGGGGGGCCTGGCAAATTGATTTCAGACTGAAGGGCATGAGTATCGGATCCTTCCCGGTCAATCAGGCAGCCAATGAATTGGTTGTTGATGTCCGTTTTTGTCTTGATAATGCGTTCGATTCCATTGAACGCCACCGTGGTGGGGCTTGCTCGTTTCACGAATGTGAGCAGAAACAAGAGGTGGGTGCAGAGTCTATCGGTCGAAGGCAATCACTGAAAGGTCATTTTTATTAAGTGAAAATTGCCAAAAATGACGAGCCGGTAACTGTTTATGAAAATCGGCCCCTTGGAGAGACTCTCCGAGAGGCCGAAATCATTCGAATCAAGTCGATAGCGGAGCTTCCGCGTTTACTCGCTTTGCCTGGGTTACCAGTTTTTGGGGTTCATGAACCACCACCAGCGATCTGTTCGAGAATCGAACGTCAGGTTCCAGCTGCCGTCGTCCCATTCCAAAGTCGAACTTCTCCAACCCATAGGAACTTGCGGGTACGGGTAGTACGGGCCGATGTAAGGGAATGCACTCGCATCGTACTGGCTTGGGTAAGTCACAGCTGCGTAGTTGTCATACTGAGCGTACGAAGGCCATGCGTGTTCAGGAACATTCGGCTGATTGTAAACCTGGTGACCAACTTGTGCGTTCTGTCCGCCTGGAGTTGGGTAACCCTGAACTGGTGGGCGTCCAGGCATGCCGGGAGCATAGCCAGGACCCGGTGGCATTCCTTGAGGAGCGACACCTTGAGTCTGTTGAATCGGTCCACGTTGTCCGAATTGTGGTCCGCCTTGCGGTCCGAACTGTGGGCCACCTTGTGGGCCAAACTGAGGTCCACCTTGTGGTCTGAACTGGGGTTGTCCCTGTGGGCCGAATTGTGGTTGACCTTGTGGTCCAGCTTGTGCGAATTGTGGAGCTGGTCGGCCTTTCACTTTCAACTGATTGATCACTTGACCGACACCAGCTACGGATGAACAGGCTTGCTGAGCCAGAGCAACTTGGCCTGGGTCTTCAACATTACCGATCAGGCTCGCTGCTCCGTTTTTGTAGCGAACTTCAATGTCGTAGCCGCTCAATCCTGCGGAAGTCAAAGCTTCTGCGATGTTTTGAGCAACTTCCTGATTGCTTCGAGCCTGTTTTTGGTCAAAAGCAACCGGTTGCACGCGGCGATTCATTCCACCCTGCTGTTGGGCAGCAGCTTGTTGAATCGGAGAATCCGCACTTGGTCTCGATTTCTCCATCAGTTGAAGATTGTTCTCGACGGTTTCGACACCCGGAACACGGCTGGCAAGTCGAGTTACGATTGCCCGTTGAGGTTCATCTTTGATCTGACCACCAATTGTGGCCACACCGGCTTTGAACTCAATAGAGATGTCTTGGTGAACCAGTTTGGCGCGGTTGAGTGCCTGAGCAATCTCCTCAGCAACCTTTTGGTTTTGATTGGTCGGTGCCGCTTTTTGAGCCGCAGGGGAGGTTTGTTGTTGCTCCTCTCCTGGTTTCAAAAAATCTAGTGGGCCGGCCACTGAGATACTTGGAACTGCTGCCAGCAATCCCAGACTCAGTGCCCATTTCCGTGGCAGAAGCATGGACTCACTCCTTTAAGTCTTGAGTGCTCCGCTGCCGTTTCCGTTGGAATCGGCTCTTCCGGTCGCCCGGAGCGGACTCGATCGAATGATAGTTAATTCAGTCATCGGCCTGATGAGATCGATGAGTTCAGTTATTCTGGTTATTTCGGTTAAATTGATTCTGTCAGCCAGAAAAACTGTGGATTTCAACAAAAAGCCTCAAGATTTTTTCCCGAAGAACATGTCGCTATCGACTTTGTCACAGCAGGTTTTCGCTATGAACTGTTAGAGTTTAGGCGGAGTCTGGGCGGAGTTTAGGCTACGGTCTGCCCGTGAAGCTGCTCCATTCGAGTTGCCGAAACTCAGCCCGGAAACTTGTGAAGAAAACGCAATCTGCACAGGACTTGAAGTCTTCAGATGGACGAGCCTACTTGCTCAAGAAGTCGATCGCTTCCCGGACCAGATGCGCCATCTTCGGGTGTGATGGTTCCATAGCTGGGGTGATTCCGTATTCTTGAATCCGCGCCGTTGCGGTCGGGCCGATACTGGCGTTGACGCATTCACCGCAGGCCGCCAACCATTCTTCTTTGAGGTTCATTTCCTCAGCCACCTGAGTCGCATGCACAAACTGTTGAGCGGTCGTCCAGAGAATCAGATCAAACTGCTTATCAATGATTCCACGAATCGCTGACTGGAGCGGTCCGATGTCATCGGGAAGTTCCCAACGGTAAATCGAAACAGGCAACGTCTTCGCCCCTTTCGCCTGCAGCCAATCATACAACTCTTTAGAGGGGGCGCCGTACTCTTGGATCGCAACAAGCTTGTTGGAAAAGTCGAATGCAAGTTTTTCGAACTCGCTGACGAGGTCTTCCCAGGTGTTCGGCTCCGGAGCTTTTAATTTCGGTTTGATTTTCTTCTTCGCAAGCGCGGTCGCCGGCTTCGGACCGCGAACTGCCACAAACGTTTGGCGAATTCTTTCTGCAAGTTCCTCTTCAGTGAGTCGGTCTTTTAAAGCCTCAAAGAGCGAGTCAGTCCCGACACCTGTGAGGAAAATGGTGACGTCAATTTCGCCCGCCAACAGTTTGTCAGCGAAATCATGGACTGATGGCTGTTCGTTGAGTGAGACCTCTTTCATTGATGGAGCGACGGTCGGGATGCCGCCGAATTTCTCAATCAATTTCGTCATTTCAAGCTGACGGCGAGACTCAAAGGAACAAACGCGAATTGGATTCGTTGACATGATGAAATTCTGAATGTGATGTTAGTAGCCCCTTCTGAATCACTGGTAGCTCACTGGGGGCTAAGAGGTCATGTTTCGGACTCGACAACGAGTTACGCTGCGGCACGGTCCATGGCTGAGTAGTTTACTCAGCCAACTTGAATTGTCATACTCAGAGCAACATTAAAAAAGGGACGCAACAAAAGGGGCATTGCGATGAAAACAGCTGCGAAGAATAACAAACATCAGGGAAACTCCCGACCGAGCAGAGGCGGCTCAGCGTCCTGGGGAATCGTGGTGTGCTTCAGCGTTCTCTCGCTGGCCTTGGGCCTGCTGGTGGGAGTCTTTGTGTTGAACTCTGGGGATAAGCCAGAGCAACTTCTGGATAATTCTGTTCCTGACTCACCCGATGTAGAGGCTGCTCCTGAAGCGTCGAAAACGTCGCCGGAACAAACTGGCACGAAGACGTCGGAGTCGACAGAGAAGCCGACAGAGAAACTGTCAGTTGAAGAAAAACTGAAGACCACGATTCAGGCAGCCATCGAGACTATCGATAAGAAGTCAGCTCAAATGTTTGTTCACAGCTACCTGCCGGATGAATTACAGAGCAAGTACGAATATGTCGTCAAACGAGAAGGAAGAAAGGTTGTTGACCAGGCACTGACCAAGAAGATCTTTAATGAATATCGAATTCATCTTCAGTCTGCGTTAAACGGATCGGTCGAACTCAACCCTTCTCAAACGGTTGCGATTGTCACCTATAAGTTGAAAGAGCTGCCTGATTCTGGAATGAATTTGAAGAAGTTTGCTCTGAGCGAATCCGAAGTCGTAGAAGGTGTCGCATACGAGGGGCTCGGAGATGATTTGTCAAAAATGCTCGAACAGGCTGCCGCTCTTCTCGAAGAGGACAAGCTTCAGGAGTTCGTAGAGAACGTCTATCCAATTTCCGAAGTTGAGTTGCTTTCCGCTGATCAAACGCAGAGCAGACTACTGACACGAATTGGTCAACCGGCGATGAAAGCAGCCATGATTCGGGATTTGAAAGAGGCCGCTGAAGCGAGCGCAGATGTGCAAGGCACCATTGCAGTGATCACACTCCCTTCTTTGCATCAGGGTGACCAGTCGAGAACTTTCAAGTTTGATCTGGTAGAGGGAAACTGGAGGTTTATCGATTTGGCTGCAAAAGAGAGAGCAACCATGAATGACCTTGCCGTGAAACTGCCTGCCAGTATGAAGAAAGGGAACAGCGGCCAGACGATTGTCTTTGCGCGAAACAATGCGGAAAGCGAATGGCGCATCCAGTCACTTCCTGACACACTCCCTGAGTGGTAAGCGAAGCAATCTTCTTTCGAATAACTCAAACATTCAGGGCAAATCAAATGATCAATAGAAAATATCAAGCGTTCACTCGTGTGGAAACAATCATTGTTCTCGGAGTTGTCTTCCTGCTCCTCGCCACAGCTTTGCCAGCTGTCCAGCGTGCGCGTGAAGATTCTCGATCCGTCAAATGCAAGAACAACCTCAAATTGATGGGGCTTGCCATTCACAATTACCACGATGTGTATCAAATGTTCCCGCCGGGCTGGATCAGTAAACGAATGGAAGGGGAAGGGCATCCTTCGACCGGCTGGCAATCGATGATTCTCCCGTTCATCGACGAAGCGCCGTTGTACAATCGTCTCGATTTGACGGAGCCTGTCTATTCAACTCGCGATCAAACGCTCCTGAAAAAACCAATTGAGTACTACCGTTGCCCAATGGATTCGACTCCGAGTGAAAATCCCATTCGCGAAGAGTGGGGCACATCCAATTACGTCGGGAATTATGGTGCATTTCCAATTCCTCGTTGGTCTGCAAGTCAGACGAACACAGCCTTCTGGCCTGGAAACTCCACAGCTGTCCTTTCCAAACAGAACGAAAAGCTGTACGGCCTGTTCCGACTGAACCGTGGAACGCGAATTCGAGAGATCCTAGATGGAACTTCGAATACGTTTATGGTTGGGGAGAAAGACATCCAGGGTGGTGCTGCGATTTGGCCCGGACCGCGTTCGAATTATCACGAAAGCGACGTCGTCGGCGACGCCAGTTTTGCTTCTCCCTTGAACAAAAGTCAGTACGGATTTTCCAGCCGCCACGACGGGTTTGTTCAGTTCACATTGTGCGATGGAGCAGTGCGGGCAATCTCGCTGGATATCGACAGTCGGGAGTTTGAAACCCCCGAACAGATGGGGACTCTGCAAAAGCTGGCAGCAAAGGATGATCGTCAAAGGATTGAGTCTTTCTGAAATCGTCGCATCCAGCAATGCAATGCATAGGAACGCAAACTTGCGGAGGCAACAGGCCACTGCGATAGAAAGAATAGAATGAAAATCTGTCACGCCAGTTTAATTCTCTTTCTGATGTGCTTCGCCGATACAGGCGTTTCTCAAGAGGCAGTTCAGTTCCCGGGGCAAGCTGGGGACTGGCACGGATTTGCGAAGTACCAGGTTGATGTCGAGGGAAAAACGGCGACGGTCGTCGTGCCAAAGAAAGTCGCTCCGGGGCGACCGTGGGTTTGGCATGGAGAATTCTTCGGGCATAAACCGGCTCCGGATATTGAGCTGCTCAATCGTGGATTTCATCTCGTCTACCTGTCGATCCCAAATATGCTGGGGTCTCCGCCTGCTGTGAAGCATTGGGACAAGTGCTACGAAGTGATGACCGGCAAGTATCAGCTAGCTCCCAAAGTCGCTTTGGTTGGTCTGAGTCGGGGTGGGTTGTACTGCTACAACTGGGCCATTGCCAATCCAACAAAGGTTGCCTGTATTTATGGTGATGCCCCGGTCTGTGATTTCAAAAGCTGGCCGGGAGGCAAAGGAACCGGAAAAGGAAGTGAGCAAAATTGGAAGCTTGTTCTGGATTTGTGGAACTTCAAGAATGAAGAAGAAGCGCTGGCGTATCAAGGAAACCCGGTTGATCAACTCAGTCCGCTCGCGCAAGCGGGAGTTCCGCTGCTGCACGTTTTTGGGGATGCCGATGATGTTGTCCCGTGGGAAGAAAACAGTGGGTTGATTGCAGACAGGTATCGAAAACTTGGCGGTTCAATTCAGATGATCCGTAAGAAAGGGGTGAACCATCACCCGCATGGACTGGAAGATTCCACACCGATTGTGGAGTTCATTGAAAAGCACGCTGCCCCGCCCAAAGGGCAAGCCATCTTTCGAGAGAATGGTCTCGAAACATATCAACTGGAGTCAGAACATCAATCAGCTCCAACGAATCTCTATGTCTTGAAACCGTTGCGTGCTCAGAAAGAGAAGCCACTGAGAATCGTCTTTCTTCTCCCGGTTGAAGCGGGCGAAGGGAGTCAATGGGGAAGTCCGCTTGCCGAAGTTTACCAGCAGGGGCTACATGAGAAACATCAGGTCATTTTCGTGACAGTAACGTTCAGCGACCTTCCATGGTATGCCGATCACCCCGACGACCCAAAGCTTCAACAGGAACAGTACATTCTCGGATCGGTCTTGCCCTTCGTTCGCTGGAACGTTCCGGAAGGTCGTCATGACCGAGATGGCCGATTGTTGATTGGCTTTAGCAAATCGGGCTGGGGAGCATGGAGCTTGTTGTTACGTCACCCGGATAAGTTCGCCAAGGCCGCCGCCTGGGATGCTCCGCTGATGATGAGTGCTCCTGGAAAGTACGGCTCGATGCCGATCTTCGGAAGCGAAGAAAACTTCGAAGAGTATCAATTGTCAGCAATCCTGAAGCAGGCGGGTGAATCTCACTTCGCTGACAACCGGCTGATCCACGCAGGATACGACAATTTCCGCGAACATCATGAAGAGATGGACTCATTGCTTAAGAGTCTGGAGATCCCGGCAATTTACATCGATGGCCCGCAGAGAAAACATCACTGGCAAAGTGGGTGGTTTCCCGGATTGCTGGAAGAACTTCTGAAGTGAGTTCGACATGCTTACGCCGGACACATGAAGTGTCCGGCAATTCGGTGATCAACTATCTAGGAGTTGATGCATCCCTTCCGGCGATGGCAGCGTCAGGAGCGAGGATGAAGATTTCCACCCGGCGATTCTGTTGACGAGCACCATCGTTGGTGTTCGGGAGTTTCGGCTGAAATTTGCTGTAGCCAGCAAGGCCCATGCGTGGTTCAGCCAGCCCTGTTTTCGATAGTGATTTCACAACAGCTGTTGCACGGTGAGCAGACAAGTCCCAGTTAGTTTCATGTCGAGCCTTCGTCGCAGATTTCACGACAGGTTGGTCATCAGTATGACCAACAACGAGGATGTTAAACTGCTTGGCATCTCCGGAGTTCATGATTTGGGCGAACTCCTTGAGGATGCGGTGTCCACCCGGTTGAATCTGGTCGCTGCCTGTTGCGAAGAGCAAATCGCCGTTGAACTTGCTGACACCAGTTGCAGGGTCGAATTCAAATTCAGGATAGCGGCGTGCCAAGTCTTCGAAGCGTCTGTTTGCTGATCCGCTCAGTGGATTGTTCGGAGCAGGGAGCGTCGTGAGCAAGTGCTTCACTTGATCATTCAGCTTAGTCCGTTCCTGAGCGAGATTTTGTAATCGCTGGTTGGCGACAGCCAGACTTTGCTCAGCCTGCTGTTTCTCCAGAGCCAGTTGACTCGCCATCTCCTGGGATTGCGCAAGCTCACCGGAAAGTCTTTGGCGTGCATGATACATCTCATAAGTCCGCAGCTGAGCCTGACGCATTTGCCAGGCTGGTGCGTAACTATGGCAGCCAACAAGACTGAATAGACTGCATGCAAGGATGATGTTTCGAATGCCTTTTGACATCGAAGAATTCCTGGTTTGGAAGGAGGAAGGTTTGATTTGCCGGCCCAGCTCAAAATCGTTTCGAGTGGAGCAAATCAAAATGACGGAAAGGAAATCAGTGGGGAAATGGTGACAGGCGAATGCTGCCGTAGGGGAATTAGTTTTATGTCGAAAAACTTTTAAAGAGAACCCCTTTCCACTCAAGATTTGCCGAGGAATCGTCCTCACTTCAGGAAATCCCTGTGTCAGTTGTCTTCATTCAGTGCACATAAGTTGAATGAAGACAACGGTTTGCTGTGACATTCGAGTCGTTCGGGTTACGGCGATCCCTGTGGCCTGTAACACTTTCAACGTCCGGCAGCTTCAGCCGAAACTGCGCAAAAACTGCCGATCTCAGTCGTTGCGAGAGTGTTTTCTGATGCGTTCGGGCACGTTCAGCTGAGTCACGACTCTTTCTGTCGGCTGAACCGTCCCTGTTCAAGAAAATGCAGCGTCTCTTCGAACACCGATTTCCGAAAAATGACGATTCCATGTGGGCCGGGCAGAGTCGTGAAATCAGTTTCACTCGAAATGTGCGTACAACTCGCATCGATGAGATAATCCGGAGCCGAGGCAATGACGCCTGTCTCGACGGGCATCTGCTGAGACATTCGGTTCACGAAACTGTCTGGGGAATCGGCAAGTTCTTCGACAACGGGAAGAAAGGGTTTGCAAACTTTCCCCATTCGCCTGGCGACATGCGAGCCTTGATTCGGCGGCGTAATCAAGACGACACGCCGCAGCTTAGGGAAGTTTCGCTGCTGAAGAAGATACCGCGTCAGGATCGCTCCCAAGCTGTGGCCGACAATCGATAGTTCACAATCATCTGGCAACGCATCATGAAATTGCTGGCAGCGGAGAATCGTTTTTGCTGCGATTTGTTCGATCGATTGAAAGAAGCTGCGATATCCACAAATTAGAGTGCGATACCCCTGATTCCGAAACCGCCTCTGCAGGACCCACATCGCAGAGCTCGGATTCAAGAGACCGTGCAAAAGTATCACGGCTTTCGCTGGGTGATCGGAGGGGGCAAGTTGCTCTGTGGTCATCTCAAATCTGCCTCGGAAGAAGTGACATCAACCAGAGACTGTAGGCATCGCATCCAGAAGTTCCATTGTGCCTCATCGAAGTCGCGCCGAGCCGGGTGAACCGGCCCGGCGGAGCGATGTGATAGAACTGAACCTGAAACCTGAATTTGCTCTCTGAGAGACTGAGGGAAGAGAACATTCCCCAAGTTTCCGGTCTGGCTCTACTTTGCACGAGGATTCTTTTTGTAGTACAGACGACCATCTTCGGCTCCAACGAGCAGGTCGGGGATGCCGTTTTTGTCCCAGTCGACGGTGGTGGGGGATGTGGTATGTCCCGCGAGGCGGCGGGAATCCATCTTGCCCATGTCTTTGAACCAGACTGTTCCATCTTCGTCGGTGCGGACGTTCTTAAGGAAGTTGACGTTCTCGCTGTTCACGAGCAAATCTTTGCGACCGTCTCCGTCCCAGTCGACAAAGTGCAGTTTCCGGCGTCCACTCCCTCCGGCACGACTGGCATTCAGCCGCAGCAGTCCATCTTTCTTTTCACCAACAACGCGATGACGTCCATCGAATTCGCAATTTCCTTCCATCTTGAAGATCCGTTCCGGAGCTTTCAGGAACAGTTCATCCCCTTTTTTTGCTCGTTCGTAATAGGCGAGATATCCTTCGTGGTCGAGCATGACCAAATCGGTCAGGCCATCGTCGTTCCAGTCGACTGCAGTGGGGGTTGTTCGCCATTGTGTGGCGATTTGTCCATTCTCAGGTGTCCACCAGGTCCATTGCGGTTTTGGTGCGTCACCGTTCCACTGAGCTTTCACATCATGAGTGAAGAACGTGTGGTGATCGCCTTGTAGATGGACTCTCACTTTTCCCCAGATTCCATTTCCGATGATGTCCAGGCGTTGATCATTGTTCCAGTCAGCGACACTGATCGTCGAGTAGCCCCACTTCGCTTCGCATGGTCCTTGAATCGACCCTTTCGGTCCGGCTTGATATCTCAAGTCCTCAGTGATCGGGGTTCCGCCACTTTGGAACTTCGCTTCCTGGATCAGTTTGATCGGAGCAAACTTTGGCGTCTCTCCGCCGCCCAGGTTTTCAAAGTAGCCGATATGCCCGGCTGTGTTTCCGCAAATAATGTCTTCATCGCCATCGCCGTCCCAGTCAAACCCGACAGGCGTGATCAGGGCTCCGAACTTGACGTCGTGTGCGATTTGCTGGAAATATTGAGGGCGGCCAAAAAATGGTGTGAGAAGAGTTCTCCGTAAGTGGTCTTTTTGCTCTTCGGGTGGGAGTTTCTCGAAATCAGAGAACCGCTCGATGAATGCAACACGACCGTCTTCATCACCAGAGATGAGGTCGATGTCTCCATCGCCATCCCAGTCGACAGCGACGGGTGTAATCATTTGCAAGTCCATGTGGATACGATGCTGGGTCTCAATTTTCTTCGCATCTTTTTGTCTTGCACCCAGTACCACTCCCTCACTCAACTCAGGTTTTTCGCGTGTTCCGGTATTCTCGAACCACGTAAACCCGTCCATGAATTCTCCGCAGATCAAGTCGAGGTCTCCGTCGCCATCAAAGTCTGCGAAGTTCGGGCTGGGCATTCCGTAAACATCGACAGGTTTGCCACCTGCCTGGATCTGAACAGGCTTGGCCCATTTGGGTTTTGGACCGAGTGATTCCGGCCACGATTCTTTCTCAGGAACGGACTTCCAGACTGGTGTCTCCGAGGATGAAGTTGCGAGGTTTTCAACGAGGTAGACATATCCATGCAGCGGACCGTTCTTCCAGCCACCTTCTTCATCCCAGGCATCGTCCCAGCCGTAGTCGTCCCAAATTCCGATTCCGACAATCAGATCGAGGTCACCATCGTTTTCCCAGTCGACGAGTTTCCATTGATTAGCACGTGTTCTTTTGAACTCTAAGTCGAGCTTACTCGGGACGCCCAGGTTGACCGATTTTGAATATTGATTCTTCGGGAAGTCGAGATAGATTCGTCCCGGTGAAGAAACGATGGGTGTATCATTGAAGTAGCTGATCTGGACATTCGACATTTTATCAGCGATGCGGACTGCCGGTTTGAAGATCGGCGTGCTGTTCGCTGGCCCGGTTCCGGTCCCCGGATTCTCGAAGAAGTAAGTGCCGGAGTAAGGGTAGTCGGGGCAACTGACGACGAGATCGAGGTCACCATCGCCATCGTAGTCCATTGGCAACGGCCAGGCCCATAGGCCGACTCCGAGATCGACGATCAGGTCGGGATTGTTGTACTGGATCGGTTCCAGCTGATCTTCACTGAACACGGTTGCGGGAACAATGAACAGAAGAATCAGGAATAACGAAGTGCGTATGAAAGTCATCATGTCTCACTCGGTCGGGTGCGGAGGAAGAGTTCTCGAAAGATGCTACTGAGACATGACTGTAGCGAATTCCTCAACAGAAGTTAAAGAACGAGCGGTGAAGAACTTTTTGTAGGGGCTTTCGATGGACGCAGTTGAGCAAGCGGGCCATTTGGGGGCCAATGTTGTCGAGGGCACACCAGTTTCTTGTTGATATCGATTTGCTTTCAACGTGCTGGCAATCTTTCGGTTTCTCTCGGCGCTCTCTAAACTCCTGTGGCAAGTTGGAAGTCTGTTTGAATCAATCAGAAAGAATATCACTTGGCGGAATTCCTTGAGCTCAATGGCGTCGAAGTTGTCGATACGTTTGCCGAAGCGTTTCCGATGAAGGGGACGCGCGCCATTATCACAGCTGTGTCTCCACGTTGGGCGGGGATCGCAGCTGCGGAGATGTCGGGATATGCGACAAGTGTCATTGCGTGTGATGCGGAAGTTGCTGTGGAGCGGCAGCTCAGCCCGGACGAAACTCCGGACGGACGCCCAGGTGTTTCGGTGCTCGCTTTTGGGTTCGACCGGGATTCGCTGGCGAGTGCGGTTCAAGGTCGCGTCGGCCAGTGTGTACTCACCGCACCTACAACCGCGTGCTATAACGGAATTCAGGATTGTCCCAAAGAGAAACAGATTCAAGTCGGTGGTGCGATTCGCTTCTTTGGCGATGGTTTTCAATTCTCGAAGAAGCTCGGTTCACAGCGATTTTGGCGCATCCCGACAATGGATGGTGAGTTCCTTTGTGAGGATCGCTTCGGAACCGTTACTGGAGTTGGCGGCGGAAACTTGATTTTATGCGGAGACTCACAAGCGACCACCCTGCACGCAACGGAAGTTGCGGTTGAAGCAATCAGCAAGTGCCCCGATTCCATTCTCCCTTTTCCCGGCGGGATCGTCAGGTCGGGGAGTAAGGTCGGTTCGAAGTATAAGAAGTTGAGGGCAAGTACGAACGAAGTTTATTGTCCCACTCTTCGTCCACTTGCAGAAAGCGAACTCCCTGACGGCTGCAATGCCGTTTACGAAATCGTTATCGATGGCCTTTCCCCCGAGGCGGTTCAAAACGCGATGCGGGCGGGGTTACATTCTGCGTCGTCCTGTGAGGGCGTGTTGAGAATCACCGCTGGGAACTACGGCGGGAAACTCGGAAAGCATCATTTTTACCTTCGTGACTTATTGTAATGAGCATGTCTACTCTCGATTCTGAATCGACCTCAAACCAGCCATCGCGACTGATCGGCTGGTTTGCATTCTTTTTGCTATTCAGCTTTGTGGTGCTGATCACGGCGAAACTGCTTGGCTCGGGCGCACTCAAAAGCGCCAACGACCGCTCTCGCTGGTGTGCTGTCTATTCTCTTGTGGAAGAGAATACGTATCAGATTGACAAAATTCAGGCCCGGCCGGGATGGGGGACCATCGACATTGTGCGGCACAACGACCACTTCTATTCCACGAAGCCTCCGCTGCTTCCGAGGTTGGTTGCGGAGATTTATCGTGCTGTGAAAGCGGTCACCGGGATGAACTTGCTCGACAACACCGAAGCTGTCGCTCGTATTATCCTGATCATCATCAACATCATTCCAATGACCATTGCAATGTGGTTGATGTTCAAGCTGATACGCACCTATTGCGACAATCTCTTCTGGCAACTTTTCTTAATGACAGCCACCTGTTGGGGAACGCTGCTGGTTCCATTCTTGGCTGTCTTTAATAACCACACCATTGGAACGACGTTCATTATCTATTCGTTGTACTTGGCGATAACAATTGTTGCTCAGGAGAAAGAGAGTTGGTGGCGGTTTGGCTTGTGCGGGCTGTTTGCAGCCTTTGGAGTCTGCAATGAGCTCCCTGCGGCTGCGTACGGCTTGGGGCTGTTCTTTATTTTGTTGAAGAACAATCCGAAGAAAACGCTGCTCTGCTTTGTGCCACTGGCACTGGTTCCGATCGGTGGATTTTTCCTGACGAATTACCATGCGACCGGCGGGTGGAAACCGTTCTATATGTACTATGGAACTGAGAAGTATCTATTTGTCTTCGAAGGGAAACCGAGTTACTGGCTTGACCCTCAAGGCATTGATCAAGGGAAGGACTCTTTCCCGGTTTACTTGATGCATTGCCTCGTCGGACACCACGGCATCTTTTCACTATCACCGATTTATTTGCTGACCCTCGGAAGTTGGCTGACCTGCTTCCTGTGGTGGAAGTCGAAATTGCGTCCGTTTCACCTTTTAGGACTGGCGCTTACATTCATTGTCATTGCCTTCTATATGACGAAAACCGAGAACTACAACTATGGCGGGGTGAGCGTTGCCTTGCGGTGGACGCTGTGGCTGATCCCGTTTTGGCTGTTGGCGATGATTCCGTTCTTGAACCGGTGCGGAGGGACTTGGTTTCTAAAAGTTCCGGCGTTAGCGTTCTTGGCGGTCTCTCTTTTTTCTGCCTGGTATCCAGCGAACAGCCCTTGGACTCAACCCTGGTTATACAACGTGATGGAAGCCCGTGGTTGGATCGACTATTCGGTTCCCCGACCAAAGTTTGATCGCAAAGTCTATTCCTGGATTGGTGAGATCCCGGAAGGAGAGAAGCAGGACGACTACTGGGTTGAGCTTCAGACCGAAGCTTACAACGGAGAGACACAGATTATTCGTCTCCAGGATTCCGGCCCGGCCGAAGGTGGCAATCGACTCATTACTGTGACTCGTAATGGTGAAGAGAAAGAGTATCTGTTCTCTCGAAAATCTCTAGAAGCTGGATTGCCACCCGTCACGTTTATCCACAATCGGGATGGGTCGGAAATCTCGGAAGAAGATCAAACATTCTTTCGGGGAGTTCCGAAGCGGCGCCCATACGCCAGTTCCAGAATTCGTCATATCAAAACGAAAGTGCGGACAGATGCATTCAAGTCGCATGTTGGATATACGCATACTGATGTCGCAAACAGTGCCGGCGTGATGCACCGCTATCAACGCGATGTCTGGTTCAGCGACGAGGTCCCATTCGGTCTCTTTCAATTTGTAGATCGTGTTCTCGACACCAATGGGAAGGATGTTATCAGCCGACAAGTCTGGGAAATCCGGGCAGCAGGGAAATTTCTTCCTCGGAAGCAGGTAAAGTGAGACAAGTGAAAAATGAGATCCTGATTCAGCAGCACTGCGGGGCCTGAGCATGCTCGGTTCTGTAGCTGGTTCAGAAAAGAAAAAGCCCCGTACATTGACTCAATGTACGGGGCTGGTTTTAATCGGACGAGCGTGTGATCGACTAGAGCAGTTTGCTCTACCGTGTAGCCGTGAAGAACGCATTTCGCTAGTGAAAATGCTGTTCGCCACGAGGCAGAACCTGCAAACCAATTCGAAAAGATGCTCTAGCTTATTGGTTGATGATCACAGTTCCGCCGCTTGTGTTGTTAATGACAGGGGTATCCATGCCATTGTCAAAGATCATGTTGTTGAACACGTCCAACTCATTGATCTCAGCGTTGTCAGATGCGTTGATCGTAATGGCGTTGGTCATGTTTCCAGAGATGCTGTTGAAGGTGAAAGTACTGTCACGAACAATTGCATCACCACTGACATTCAGGCTGATTCCGTCGACAAGCGTGTCTCCTGCGATGGTGTCTGGAGAGTAGTTGATCTGTGTGATGGTGACAGTCGACTCGTCGAGTCCACTGACCATTTCCTGGAAGGTCCAGAAAGTGTTGTCGTTTATCGGATCAACAACAGTTGCGCTGTAGTCACCCCAGCGATTTCTACCAGAGCCATCAAAGGCTTCGTAAATATTCGTTCCGTTCTGTAGGACCACAGGAGCGTCGAAGGTCATCTGTCCGTTCTGGGTCTCTCCATAGACAGCTGCTGTGCTGGCAAATTGCCCCGGACCGGTGAGCGTCATTCCGATCACAGCTTTTCCATCTTCATTGATTGCAATAGATGGGTAGAGCATATCGAGACTTGGGTCTTCGAGCGTTCCAGATTGCAACACGGTTTGCGTTGCTTCATCAATTTGATACCAGCGAACGCCATCTGTTCCGCTGTCAGTGAGCGTTCCGTGAACACCCCAAATCGTTCCATCAACTTTGACCACATTCCCGGTGATACGTGAATCGTCGTAGTTGAGGGGGGCTGCATCAAACGGCTGGTTGCCCCCTTGTGGAGATTGGTAGTTGTCAACAAAGATCTCAGTTGTTCCTAGAAGCTGTGCACTGTTGGTTCCTGTGTCAGACAATTCTGTCAGGTAGAGTCTGTTTCCAGCTCCTCCGTTTGTCGCCAGGAACGAAGCTTTTCCGTTTGAAGCTCCGAAGTCCACAACCGGCTGAAGAGTAAATCCGAATTCGCTGGCGTCCAGATTTTCAAAGCGTGAAATGTTGGACGCATCGGGAACAGCGGCGATCAAGTCGGCTTTCGGGATCGAATAGATCGAAACATCTGCGAAGCCGCCAATGAAGTTGTTCGTTGTGATGTAGAGTCCGTCTGCATCGACTGCGAGTGTGTCGTAGTCGTTGAAGCGAATGTTTCCAAGGGTGTCACCCAGAAAGCTGACAGACTGGAATCCGTCGGTAGGGTCTTCGGTATTCGATACTGCAACATAAATCGTGTTTGGGTTTCCACCATCAATGGCAGTTACGAACCATCGATTTGAATCCGGATCGTAAATAATACGTGGGTCAAACTGTGAATTCGGTGGAGCACCTGCGAGCGCCCAGAACTGGTCAGGAGTCAGGCTGAGCAAGAGTGCTCCTGTCGTTTTGTCGAACAATGCGTATTCATTGTTCGTGACTTCAACAATATGATTGATTCCGACTGCACCCATTGTGTCTGGTGGAATCCGATCCCCAGGTTCTAATACATCTCCGAAGATTTCCAGACCCTTGGTGAAGCCTGCAATGCGACCGTCTCCATCGATGATGTTCTCATCCACATGAAGTTCAAAGTCTGCAGTTCCGGACAGGTCGATTCGAAGGTTCGTATCTTGGTTACTGACAAGGTCGTTGTTGTTCAGGTTAATGACATTGGTGGTGTCCGAGCTGTCCGAACTGATGTGCAACCCGTAGACATTGTTTGCTCCGAGAGTGTTATCAGAGGCGGTGATGTTCCAGTCGCTGCCGTTGGTTAATTCGATGACCACTCCGTTTTCATTGTTCAATGAAGTGACATTCAGAATGTTTGCATCAGCCACGTCGGAGTTGTCTGCGAAGATGTTCAGGCCGTTAAATCCTGCTCCATTGTCGCTGAGATCGACGCCATCGATATTCAGACCTGTCAGGTTTGTATCCATAAGTTGAATGTTGACTCCGTGACCGGCGTTTCCAGTGAGAGCAGTTGTCCCATCTCCAAGGACTTCGATTCCTCCGGTGACAACGTCCTGCATCTGGATTCGTACTCCATCGCGTCCGCTTCCAGTGACTTCACCAGAAGTCGAGATCACTGCAAAGCTAGCTCTGTTGATGTCTACGTGGATTCCATCTGTACCCAAGACTTGGCCATTGTCCTGGAACACGTTCTCGCCTTCCCCGAGGAGGACGATTTCATCAATGTCTGTCCCAGAAACATCAACCCCACTTCCGTCGTTCATTGACGCAGTGACTGGTCCAATTCCACCAGATCCAAAGCTTGCAAGGAGTGAGCCGTTGTCGTTCGCTTTGAACTCAAAACCGTGTAAGGAGTTCGAGTTCGAGTCGACAGCATCAGCTAGGATGACAACTTCGGAATTCAAGTCTTCCGATGAAGCTTTGACTCCGCTGAACATTCCAGAGGTTCCGTTCGATGAGAAGTCCGAGTTGATCAGGTCGGCACCAACAAGGGCACCCCCTCTTCCAACGACATTCAATCCTTCTTCACCGTTCATGGTTGAGGTCAGATTATCAGCTGTCAGGATAGCTGGGATTCCGGGACCAGAAGCGTCAAACTGGACACCTTTTGTCCCGTTCTGGCTGGTGGAGACAGTGTTCAGGTTGAGGAAAAGTCCTGCGTTGTTCATTCCGAATGGCATTGAAGCATCAATACCGGCTCCGGCGTTGCTGTCGATCGTCGTGTTGGCAATCGAAGCATCGACAACAGTATCAACTCCCGATGCCTCGATAGTGACACCGGTGGCTGCTCCGTCAGAAATTGACCCACCGTCCCAAGTCGTGGTGACTTGAGCACCGGTCGAGGCTCGCCAGACAACGTTTCCGTCAGCAGCCATGTTGTCAGCAGTGACATTCGTGAATGTCAGGTTGACATCCGAATTCTTTGTGGCATCAAGCTGAATCGCGTTGCTTCCGCTATCGCTGAAGTTTCCATTTGTGAATGTACCGGTCAAGCTCGATTGATCAGTGACTTTCAGGTTCAAGCCATCATTTGTAGCTCCGGTTGCATCGAAGCCGGGATTGACCAATGTTCCGAAGTCGAGCGTCGCATTTGATCCACTTTCAACGACACCGGCAATGGCATTGTTCATGCTTCCGGTGAGGTCGACATCGATGAACGTCGCATTGAGTGTTCCGCCGTTTGAAGCGAGGAACTCGTATCCATTGTCGGTTGCGTTAATGAGGCTGGTTGGGTCGACGAAAACATCAAGAACAGTCATCGCACCAAGTGCATCAGTTTGAATGTTGTCGTCACCATTCATTTCGAGAGTGCTGTCGATGACATTCAAGTTGTAATCAGAACCGGCGGATGCAATGGCCTGTAGACCATCGATTCCGTTTCCACTTGAGTTCAATGTTGTGAACGTTGTTGTTCCTGTGGCGTTGACCAGATTTTGCATGACACCGTTTCCAGCGTTGCCATCAGTGGTCACATTGTCTGCTGTTCCTGTCAGGTCGGCACTGTCTGCATGAAGTCCAAGAGCCTGTGTCGTGGTGTTTGCCACGGTGACATTGTCGATGTCAAAGGCGATGTTGGCTCCGTTCGCCTCAACAACAACTCCATTTGCTCCCTGGTTGACCATGACTGCGTCGATCACGAGATCGAGTGGATCGCCAGTGGTGTTTGTGACACGAATTCCGGTTCCGCCATCAGCGAGATCGAAATCGATGTCTGCCAGAATTCCAACACCACTTGCGTTAGCGATGTTGATTCCGTTTGTCATTTCGTCTGAATGAATTCGATCAATCAGGAAGCTGTCAATGTCGGTTCCGACGATGCCATCAGTCCCGGCGAGGTTGAATGAACTGACGATGTTCCCGTTTGCCAGTGTGACAATGGGCATCCCGGCATCAGCTGCTCGCAAGGTCGGTGAGAGACCACTCGTTTGATCGAATGTGTCAGGAAGTTGAATGACACCCAGGCGATCGGTATCTACAAACTGTGCGAAGCCTTCACCTAAGAGTTGTTGGCCATCCAGTAGCGTGATGTTTCCGAGTGTGTCACCCGCACCGAATCGAACGAGGAACAGGTCGGCATCAGGATCGGATCCCGGCAAGTCGCCTCGTGGATCTTCAAATGTTCCCGTGCCACCTGGGTTGGTGTTGTCGATGTGGATGATGTGAATTGGATCCATTGTCCCAGGCTTGTTGAGAGCAACTGGGATATCTTCCAGTTCGACGCTGGTTTGAATCGGCCATGTTCGTCGAACCTGATCGTAGCGTCGATCAGCTGTGAAGCCTGACTGAAAGCGAGTTGGCATGGTCCCGCGGAAGCGAACTTCAACGCCGAGGTTCAAGTTGGTTCCGAATTTGTCATCATTGCTCACGATAAAGTTGAGGTTCACACCTTCCATGAAGCGTGCCTCAGTCCGTGAGCGAACCCCTGTTGTTGTGTCATCATCAAAGAGAAGTTGATACACACCCAAATAGGTTCGTAGCCAGTTCTCTGCGAGTGGAACTGGTCCGCCTCCTTCAAGGTCCCAACCGTAGTAAGCCCGTTCAAAGGCTCCGACTCCGGCAGTGACCAGGTGGTTTTCAAGAAATGAAACATCAGTACCGGGGTCCACAACGCGAACGAAGTTTTCGCGTTTGTCGATCGGGAAGTATCCATTGGAGCGGATATCAAAAATAGGGTGCAGATATTCAAAACCAGTGGTGATCTGTCGGTATCGGAATTCGTTGGTCGAATCAAAATCATCGTACCAGCCATGAACACCGAGAATTCCACCACCAACCTGGCGACGATATCCACCCCCGACGTTGTAACCGAGGCGACCATGATCGGTGATCATTGAATGAACTTCACCGAAGAGATGTTGATCGAAATTTTCCCACAATCGTGTACGAACACCAATTCGCGAGAAACCGTCAGCGTGACCGACTCCATCCCCCACAACTTTGTTGAACAGGATGTAGTTTCCACCATCTTGAGATAAGAAGGCAGAGCCGCTGACGTCGTCTAGGTAGACAAGCCCATCGGCGTTGTTCATCACAACCGGATCCTGACTAGAACTGACTTTCGCCAATCCAAGCGATACCAGACCAAGGCAGAGCAGGCCGACCCTTCGAGTCCAATTCATGAGTCTCTCCAACAGCCACTCGCAAGTGGGTTCTTCAGTCAATCTAAGTATGCGACACCACTGCCAAATCATGGCGATGATTGCACCCCCTTACACAATTCTCCGGTCCCATTCCGTCTTGACACTTCCGACGGACACAGCGCGGAGTCTGTGCATTCTTTTGAATCTTCGGCGTATTCGTATCGTGCGGTTGAGGGAAACTGTGACGGTTCGCCTGAAAGGTGCGGTGAAACCGTTCGAAGCGATTGTTTCGGCAGAGGTTGAGTCAACCTGCCTTGCGCAAACTCCCTGGATTCGCGAGTTTCGAGATCGCAGAAGAGCAGTTTTTCAGCAGAAATTGCCGCTCGGGATGCGAAGATCAGATAATTGAGATTTCAGACTTCAGAAACGGATTCAAAGACAACCGGCGTGAGATGGCTTGGAGTTTGAATCAAAGAAAGTGCGAATCTACCAGAACTTACGGTCGACGATCACATCATTCGAATTGGTTTGCAGTTTCTGCCTCGTGGTGAACAGCATTTCACCAGAGGAATGCGTTCTTCACGGGCACACGGGAGAGCAAACTGTTCTAGAACTGATCCTGAAACTTGAAATTGCTCTCTCAGTCGTTGAGGAAAGCGACCATTCCAGTAGCTTTCGGACTGGTTCTAGTTCGAGCAATTTTACGATTGGTCTGCAACCAGTCCGACAACTTGGGGAATGGTTGCAGCTTTCAAAGTTTGAGGGCAAATCCAGAATCCAGAGTTCGGGGGCAAGGCGGTTCTACATCTCTTGAAGTTCACACCAGCGGTCTTCAGCCTCGGTGAGTTCTTCCTGCACTGAGGTCAGTTCAGTGTGAACTTTCATTGCTTCCTCGGGGTCTGGAGTGTTGGCGAGCTTTTCGCTGAGTTCCTTCTTTTTGTCATCCAGACGGGCAATTGATTTCTCCAGTTTGGAGATCTCTTTTTGCAAGCGCCGCTCTTCTTTCCAGTCGCTTTGCGATTTCTTTTCTGGCTGAGCGGTCAGCGTTTGCGGAGCTGTTTTGCTTTTTGCGTTTCGCTCTCGTTCTCCTTCATCGATCTCTTTATTGACGGAGTAGAGGTACGCTCCGTAGTCGCCACCGTAGTTGCGGACATGTCCGTCGCGGACCTCGATCACTGAGGTTGCCAACGATTGCATGAAGTGTCGATCGTGACTCGTAAAGATGACCGTCCCTTCATACTTTTTCAGTGCTTCGGTTAACGACTCAATTGTTTCGACATCGAGATGGTTCCCCGGTTCATCGAGAATCAGGACGTTGTAGGTTCCGAGCAAAATACCCGCCATGCAAAGCCGAGCCCGTTCGCCCCCAGAGAGAACGGAGATTTTCTTTTTCGTGTGCCCGCCGCGAAAGAGCATCGACCCGGCTGCAGCCAAAATTTCCTGCGTTGTCGTGCCTGGTTTGGCTTGGTAATCGAGGTAGTCAAGGACTGTCTGGTCTGGAGGGAGAGTGCTGTAAACGTGTTGGGCGTAAACTCCGATTTCGCAACCGAAGCCCCATTTGACTGTCCCTTTAATCGGTTCCAGAGAATCGACCAGCGACCGTAGCAGGGTCGTTTTTCCCTGTCCGTTATCTCCCACGATAGCGGCTCGCTCACCATGTTCGATTTCGAGATTGATATCGCTGGCGACGATATGATCCGGATAGCCAATCGCGACGTGCTCACAACGCACGGCTGGTCCCTGTCGAGGTTCGACACGGGGGCAACGGATGTTTGCGATTGCTTCATCCGCTTCGATCTCAATCGTTTGCAGCCGTTCGAGCTGTTTACTTTTTGATTTTGCCTGACTCGCTGTGCTGGCGTTGGCTCGGTTCTTATCGATGAAGCGTTTGAGCTGCTTCTGCTTCGCTTCCACTGCGGCATTGATCCGTTCGTCGTGTTCGCGACGTTCCTCACGATACTCCAGAAAATCCTCAATGGGACCGGGGTACATCGTCAGCTTGCCGCGCGAGAGTTCCAGAGTGTGCGTGCAGGTTTGTTCTAGAAACGATCGATCGTGAGAGACAATCAGGCAGGCTTGATTGAAGTTCCGTAAGAAGTGTTCCAAGAGGATTTGCGTACGCAGATCGAGGAAGTTTGTCGGTTCGTCGAGCAACAGAAGGTTTGGCTCGTGGAGCAGCAGAGAGGCGAGTTTTACGCGAGTTTGCCAACCTCCAGAGAGTGCCGAGATCGGCCCTTCCAGATATGCCCCTTTCAACTCAAATTGACCCGCGACCGCTCCACATTTCCAGTCCGGCTGGTTGGAATCCCGCATCAGGAAATCTAGCGCCGATTCCCCCGGCAGGAACGGATCGTGTTGCCTCAAATAGCCAACGTTCAAATTCGGACTCTGAACGAGTTCACCGCTATCGAGTTCTTCAGTTCCCAGCAAAACACGTAGAAGTGTCGATTTGCCTGCTCCATTTCTGCCGACGAAACCAACCTTGACATTCTCGTACAGGGTCACGTCAGCATCGTCCAGTAGCAACTGGTCACCGTAACTTTTTTCCCCTTTAATTAATTGCAGTAAAACAGACATGCTTCAGCCGTGAGAGATTATGTTGTGGTTCTTTTTTCATGAACAGAGCGATGTGTCTTGTGAGACTTGGAGTGACACATCGCAACAGTCAATCCGCATGCTCTCTGGCACGCTCGCCGGTTGACGGTCACCTGTTAAATCAGGTTGGATGAACCAGTAGTCTATCAATTGATCAGCGTTTGGGAATGACAGATTCCAGAGAAGGCATTCATGTTTTTCGCGGTCGTGAAGAACGTCTTTCGCTAGGAAAAAGACTGAGTAAAACGAGTGGGGATGGCGTTACTCTTTCCACGAATGCTGTTGAGCAATTCTAAAATTAATTTTTACTATTCGTGTCGTTCTGAACCATTCCTGCACTGGTTGGCACTGAGAGCCCTCTGAGTTTTCAGGCTCCTGTTTTATTGGATTTTACGTAGCGAAACGCCTCCGTACCCAGAGAGGCTTTGTTCTGCCGAGGAAGTGCTGACTGGCTTGTCGTGCTGCGATTGATGATCTCAAAAAGGACCAGGGGGATGATCCAGTTGATCCAGGCGGGCAGGGCATTGGTCCACTCACTTTCTACGCCACTGGTCAGCAATGCGCCACCAACGACACGTGTGACAACTGCGGAGCAGAGCAGGACATAACAACGCTTCATCCAGAGTCGATGCAAATGGAAATCCCGATTCACAGCGAACCACCATCCGAGAGCTGCGCTCAGGCCAGTAACCACTGAGAGTGTCGCAAATCCGAGTTTCACAGGGAAGTCGGATTGGGCGTAAAAGGCCATCCAGAAACCGCTGGGAACCAGAAACAGGAGGATCAAAGCGACTTGAGCTTTTCCGATCCGCGAGTGCCAACGTCGAAACCGTATGCGAAACCGGTCACTCAGTAGAATCATCCCGAAAATTAAAGTGAATGGGCCTGTCAGAATGTGGGTATAGAACGCCCACTGATAACTTCCATAAAATTCTGGCTTTCGTCCGATCAGAAAATCGGCGGAAAAATTTGGCGGAAAGTAATCGACGTAGATCGCCACGATTTTGAAAGTCACAACCAGGATGAGCAGACAGACCATTCCTTGCAGGCATTTCAGTAACGGAGATCGTTCAAGAGACATCATCTGTCGTGCTCATGAATATCGAGCGTTTCGGGTCACTGAGTTCAAAACGGGCAGGACAATCTTGATACGTCGAGAATAGTGTGGATCTCAGGGGGAAATTTACAGAAGTCAGAGCAATTTCGAGAAAATGATCGACGAAATTCTTGCAAATGCCTTCTCGCTGCTCGCTGAGGCTTCGGACTTGCGAGGTCTGCGAAGTCATTTCACAGTTTCGCAGAGTTGTATTTCGGTCTCGAATCTTTACAGGAAAGGGGGCTGACAGGCTGAGGATCGGGTGAAGGCACCCTCAAGTTTCAATCCCCTCATTGCCGACGGATCAACATCCCGTTATAAGTTTCGCTGTATTCTCTCCTAAGTGCTCACCAACTTGCTATGTCCACAGACGAATCCAACGAACCTCTCGATACTGTTCCACCTGAATTTGATCAGGAAATTTCTGTTGGCACAGAAACACCTCCGAAATCTCTGGGGGCGACGCTTCTGAAGCTCGGGCCGGGGCTGGTGGTTGCGGGGAGCATTGTTGGGTCAGGCGAGTTGATCGCCACGACAAAAACTGGCGCGACAGCGGGAATAGCTTTATTGTGGCTGATTATTATCGGCTGCCTGATTAAAGTTTTTGTGCAAATTGAATTGGGCCGCTACTCGATCATCAATGGCGAAACGACCTTGAACGCGCTGAATCGCGTCCCGGGGAAGATTGGAAAAGCCAATTGGATCATCTGGTTCTGGCTGTTCATGATGATGGCGGGGATCTTGCAACTCGGTGGAATCGTTGGTGGAGTCGGGCAATCGATGGCCATCGCAATGCCGATCACCGGGGATTTTGTCGAAGCGATCGCACTTCCCGATGCTGGAGAAATTCAATTCTATAATGACTGGAACGACGATTTTGAAAACGGTCGTGTGAAGTTCAATGAGCTGCCTGTTGAGGAACAGAAGCGGATTCAACAAGGTCATGACCGCATCGGGATGGCTCTCAGCGAGATCGGTGAACGGGGAACGGCAGCTATCGCGGTCGTTCGAGCAGGTGAGAAGGTTGAAGACCCTTGGACTCTCGATGACCGAATCTGGTCGACACTCGTCGGTCTCATTACTGTCGCGTTACTCTACAACGGTCGATACGGAGTGATTCAATCGATCTCAACGGTACTGGTGATCTCGTTTACATTTCTGACGATTGGTAACGTGGTCTCGTTGCAAATGACTTCGGACTGGAGCCTCTCTGGGGCGGAATTGATGAAAGGTTTTTCTTTCAGCTTGCCCAATCAGGGAAACAAATGGGAATCACTCGGGATCGCCTTGGCGACCTTTGGGATTATTGGAGTCGGAGCCACGGAACTGATTACCTATCCGTACTGGTGTATTGAAAAGGGGTACGCCCGCTACACCGGAAAGCGGACTGATGATGATGCATGGGAGAAACGAGCACGCGGTTGGATGCGTGTGATGCACTACGACGCGTTTCTTTCGATGGTCATTTATACGCTCGCGACAATGGCATTCTTCATTATGGGGGTCGCAGTCTTGCATCGAGAAGGCCGCAACCCGGACGGCATGCGGATGGTGAGTACTCTTTCTTCGGCTTACATTCCAATTTTCGGAGAGTACGCAAAGTGGATGTTCCTGAGTGGAGCTATCGCTGTGTTGTACTCAACGTTTCTGGTTGCGACCGGTGGACATGCCCGAATGTACACCGATGCTCTTAAGATCTTCGGGTTCATTGATCGCAATGACCAGAAAGCCCACAACCGGGCACTGTCGACATTCTGCGTCATCATTCCCATCACTTGTGTGGCGTTGCACTGGACGGGGATCAATCCGGTTCAGGCAGTTCTCATCTCAGGGATGATGCAGGCGACCATGCTTCCGATGATCGGGTTCGGAGCCCTTTATCTTCGCTACACGGCAGCTGATCCAAGACTCATGCCGAGTAAAGCTTGGGACATGATGCTGATTGTTTCATTCCTCGGGCTTTTGATTGCTGGCGTCTGGGGAGTTTACCTGCAAGTCGCAAAGCTTCTTTAGCGCAGTTTGCTGTCCCTTTGCCCGTGAAGGACACGTTTCGCCAGTCAAATCACTGCTCTCCACGAGGCGGAACGTGAGCGTCAATTCGGAAAATGTGAGCATCCTGATCGAGCAGTGCTGCACAATTGAAATTCAGTATGAATTTCACAACTCATTGCGATGATTGGTGAGCCGTCATTGCTTACTTCACATCATCGGTCGTCATGATTCCATCAATATCGCGGTGCAGTGACTCGTGCGGGTTCTCGTCTCGCAACACTTCTGGCAAGCGGTGAAGACGGACATTGTCGTAGCATTCCAGAGACGCGAATCGACGAATCGACGCAGGAATTCCGACAGCGGTGAATCCGGGATGTCCGGTCGCTGGGTAGGGTCCTCCATGATTCATCGCCGGGCTGACAGCGACACCGGTCGGCATTTTATCGTTAATCAAACGGCCGACATGTCGACGAAGCTCTTCAGCGATGGAATCGTAGAGAGCGTCATCAGTTCCTTCCGTGTTCGAATAGATACACCCGGTCAAGTTCCCTTCAAGCTGCTCAGCGATGGCGAGCATTTCTTCATCCGAGTCAGCGACGACAATCAGCGAAGCATTGCCGAACGCCTCTTCCTGATGGCCAGCAGGATTTTCGATGAAGGACTTTCCAGTTGCTCGCAAGAGAGTGTTGGCGTAGGAGCAGCGGTTGGCATCCGCCGGTTCATTTCCGGTGACGACCTGCGCCCCGGTCTGTTGAATGGCAACAATTCCGGCTCGCAAGCTTCGTGCAACTCCTTCTCCGAGAAGTGTGCCAGCGGG
The DNA here is from genome assembly GCF_007744255.1 of Thalassoglobus polymorphus. Classification (GTDB taxonomy): domain Bacteria; phylum Planctomycetota; class Planctomycetia; order Planctomycetales; family Planctomycetaceae; genus Thalassoglobus; species Thalassoglobus polymorphus. The sequence goes on from NZ_CP036267.1 coordinate 6,320,531, forward strand.
GGTTGCTTTAAACTTGGCTGCGACTGCATTGATGAATTCTTCTGCGGCATCTCCTGCTTTGACAACAACAAGTCCGGGGTTGGTGCAAAACTGACCCGTTCCCATCAGGCAGCTGCCAGTGAACTCATCGACAATTTCGCTGAACCGCTCTTCGAGAGCCCCGGGTAGAATGAAAACCGGGTTGATACTCGAAAGTTCGAGATAGATCGGATTTCCCCCTCGATCGGCAGCTTCTTTCAACACAAGTCCAGCATGTCTCGATCCTGTGTAACCAGACGCTCCCAGTTTTGGATGCGCGACGAGCTTGGCTCCATCTTCATGGGATGTGCGATAGATCAATTGAATGAATCCGGCTGGCATGCCAGAACGTTCGCACGATGCCTGAGCGATTTCAGCGAAAAGTTGAGTCGTTCGGGGGTGCGAGGGATGTCCTTTGGCGATGACCGGATTTCCAGCAGCCACCGCCGCCGCAAAATCTCCACCGGAAATGGAATTGAACGCGAGTGGGAAGTTGTTCGGCCCGAAGACCGCTACAGGGCCGATCGGACCGAGCATCGACCGAATGTTCGTTTTGGTATCAATCGTAGGGAGTGACCAGGTTTGGTTGCGGGCAGCGTCGGCAGCCTGGCGGAGCTGGTCAAGCGTTCTCACCATTTCGCCATCTTTCAGGCGTGGAGAAATGGGATAGCCGGTTTCAAGGTGAGCAGCTTCAACGATTTCGTCGATTTTCAGTTCAATTTTCGCAGCGTACGCTTCCAGAAAATCCGCGAATCGTCCGACTGGATAGGAACGAACCGTTTTGAAGGCAGCGACTGCGGCATCAATGACTTCTTCCACTTCAGACCAGGGACTGACCGGATAAACTTCGCTCAGGGTTTCCTTGGTCGCTGGATTGATCGCCTGAAAAGTTTCCGTTCCGGTCGAGGCTCGCCACTGTCCATTGATCAAAACTGGTTGTGAAGTCATCATGAAATCCGCTATAGAGACCTTGATTGTTGTCGAACTGTAGATTAACTGTCGCAGTCACTTTTTTCGAGGCTGTCTTTTTGAATCGTGGTTGCTTCCTTGAGAGCGACCAGAAGCGAATGGGTACAAACACTGATGAAAATTCTTGTTACGGGCGCTGCTGGATTTATTGGATTTCATCTGTCTAAAGCCCTTTTAGCTCGTGGAGATGAGGTTGTTGGCCTCGATATCCTCAACGACTACTACAGTGTGGAGTTGAAGCAGGCCCGCCTCGATATTGTCTCTTCACATGAGAATTTCACTTTCGAAAAACTCGATCTGACAGATCAGCCTGCGATCGCTGCTCTGTTTGAACGAGAACAGTTCGATGCTGTCGTCAATCTCGCCGCTCAGGCAGGGGTTCGTTACTCCCTGACAAATCCGCATGCTTACATGGCGAGCAATATCGATGGATTTCTCAACGTCCTGGAAGGTTGCCGGCACAATCAGGTGAAGCATCTGGTCTATGCGTCCAGCAGTTCTGTCTATGGTGCCAATACACAGATGCCGTTTTCAGTGAGCGACAATGTCGATCATCCGGTCAGTTTGTACGCGGCATCAAAGAAGGCGAATGAGTTAATGGCTCACTCCTACAGCCATCTCTACTCGCTCCCGACGACAGGTCTGCGATTCTTTACGGTCTACGGTCCGTGGGGACGTCCTGATATGGCGTTGTTTCTGTTCACGAAAGCGATCTTGGAAGGGCGTCCGATTGATGTCTTCAATAACGGTCAGATGAAACGTGACTTCACTTACGTCGACGATATTGTTGAGGGGATCGTTCGGACTATCGATTGCACTGCGACTCCGAATCCAGATTGGAATGGCGATGCTCCTGACCCCAGCAGTTCCAAAGCTCCGTTTCGGCTGTACAACATCGGAAACAGTCAGCCTGTTGAATTAATGGCGATGATTGAAGCTCTGGAAAAATATCTCGGGAAAACCGCTCAGAAGAACATGCTGGAAATGCAACCTGGCGACGTTCCAGCAACTTACGCAGATATCGAGGCTCTCGAAAAAGCGACCGGATTCCATCCATCGACTTCAATTGAAGACGGAATTTCACGGTTCGTCGACTGGTATCGAGAATTCTATAAAGAGTAATAGGCAGTCATATCAGAGATCTCGAATTGGTGATCGGGCATCTGACGACACGTGCATCTGCTAGAGTCATCCGCTCTGTTCGAGCGTTCTGCCAGTACGCATTTTAGTATGTGTTTCAGTACGCTTTAAGTGTCAGGTTCAAGAAGATCTCTCCTAGAGCCCCTGATCACTCGATCCCTCGTCGCTCAATCCCTATCCTTCCCATGATCCATGCGATAATTTCGAAACCCCGGGGATGAAGACGTGTCGATTATTGTACAGAAGTTTGGCGGAACCAGTGTTGCCAACGCTGAGAAAATTCGAGCTGCCGCCCAGAGAGCCGTAGCTGCAAAGCAGGCTGGACATCAAGTGGTGATGGTCGTTTCCGCTCGTGGAAAGAAGACTGACGAGCTTGTTCGCCTCGCAGCCGAGATGTCAGAAAATCCGGCAGCTCGGGAGATGGATATGCTTCTCTCGACTGGAGAGCAGGAATCGGTTTCTCTGATGGCGATGGCAGTCCATTCTCTTGGAGAGAAAGCAGTCAGCCTGACCGGTGGACAAATCGGGATCACTACCGACTCGACATTCTCTCGAGCACGGATTGAGTCCATTTCGACAGATCGAATTCGCAAACATCTCGACGCCGGTGAGATCGTCATCGCCTGCGGGTTTCAAGGAATCGATCCCGAAATGAATATCACGACTCTCGGTCGTGGTGGCAGCGACACAACTGCAACTGCATTGGCTGCTGCATTGCAAGCTGACGAATGCCAAATCTACACCGACGTTGAAGGAGTCTTCACGACCGATCCTCGTGTGGTGAGTGCTGCTCGAAAAGTTTCGCTCTTAGCTTACGATGAGATGCTCGAATTAGCGTCTCTTGGGGCAGGGGTGATGCACTCTCGCTCGATTGAATTCGCTAAGAAATTTTGCGTGCCACTTCGTGTTCGTCCTTCATTCGACGAAGGTGAAGGGACGCTGATTGCAAATACGGGTGAGCAACGAATGGTGGCCGGGCTGGCACTCGCACGCAACGAGGCCCGTGTGACTCTTGCCGATCTGCCCGACCAGCCCGGTGTGACGAGCTGCATCTTTGCCTGTATGGCGAAACGGAAAATTCCTGTCGATATGGTCGTCCAGAACGTCGCAGTCGACGGCAAAGCGACCGTCTCATTCACTGTTCAGGAAGGGGAGTTGGCGGACACACTGACCGCAGCTAACGAAGCCATCAAAATTCTTGGTGCAGGGACGATTCGCAGCGGGACAAACGTCGCGAAGCTTTCAGTCGTCGGTGCCGGAATGCGAAACCATTCTGGAGTCGCTGCTCAGATGTTTGACATCCTTCTGAAGAAGGGGATCAACTTGCAGATGATCACCACGAGTGAAATTAAAATTTCTGTTCTGGTGGAACGTGATCGGTGCGATGAGGCATTGCTGGCAGTCCATGAAGGATTTTGTATGGAAACTGCCGTGCCCCAAACGCCGGAAATTGGAATTCAACAGAAAACGAAATCCCCTGAATGTGATCAAAGCGAAGACCAGTTGCTTTCGCGGATTGTCAGCAAGCTTGCCAAGATGGAAGACATCGTCGTCAGCGAAGTCCAGCTCGATGAAAGTCAATCTCGCGTTACTCTTCATCACATCCCCGATGTCCCCGGAACGTGCGCTGAAATTTTCACGACCGTCGCGAACAAAAATATCATGGTCGACATGATTGTCCAGAACGTGAGCGATACCGGTCATGCTGAAGTTTCGTTCACAGTACAACGGACCGACTTGGAGAATTGCTTGAAGCTCGTTGGAGAACTCGCTTCCAAGTGGGACGACGCCACAGTGAGTCACGAACCAGAGATCGGCAAACTAACCGTTGTTGGAATCGGATTGCGAACTCATACCGGCGTGGGTGAAAAGATGTTCAAAGCACTCGCTGATGCAAACATTAACATCCAAATGATCAACACCAGTGAAATTCGGATGAGTGCCGTCGTCGCCGCTGATCAAGGCAAGACAGGTTTTAAAGTCTTGAACAAAGCTTTCAACCTTGTTGAAGAGGCGTGAATTTCCTCTTAAGACTCGTTTGATTTGATCATCTCACTCATCCCTCGTACCCGCTAACAAAGGGGCGGGATCGTTTCGTATCATGATGGAAACGGATTCGGTCCTGACGAATCCGTTGTTTGCTGCGGGTGATCCGATACACTGGAATTCGGAAGCTCTCGCAAGATCGCTGAAAGTGTTGTCTGAGATTCAAACGGCAATCCTGAGTGCAGGTTTTGTGAGAGCGAATTTGTGTTGAGGATTTTTCACAGCGTGGAAGTGCCTTAGAACTGATCCTGAAACCTGAAATTGCTCTCTCAAGCATTGAGAAAAGCGGTGGTTCCAGAGGTTTTCGGACCGGTTCTAAAGTAAGTTTCGGCATTGTTGAGAGTGTTGAGAATGATCTTCATGACACAGGTTTCCGGAACGGTCCAACTTTTGTCTCGCCACCCTTTCGTAAGCTGAGTTCTGAATGAATCAAAACGCGAATGACGCTCCCTCGACCGACGGAAACGCCAAAATAGACGCCAGTGAAATGGAAGCACAGGCGATACGCGGACTGGCCTCTGCGTATTCACGCATGCGCGAGGAAATCGGCAAAGTCGTGATCGGCCAGGAGGATGTGGTTGATCAATTGTTAATTGCCTTGTTCAGCCGGGGGCATTGTCTGTTAGTTGGCGTTCCGGGATTGGCAAAAACTCTCTTGGTCAGCACGGTCGCCAGCATTCTTCAGCTGACCTTTCGTCGAATTCAATTCACGCCAGATTTGATGCCGTCCGACATTACCGGAACCGATGTCCTGCAGGACGATCCGGAGACTGGTCATCGCAGTTTTCAATTTATGCAGGGACCGCTTTTTACACACATCTTACTCGCAGACGAAATCAACCGGACTCCGCCGAAAACACAGGCGGCGTTATTGGAAGCGATGCAGGAGCGGCATGTCACTGTCGGTTCGAATACCTATCGCTTGCCGAGTCCATTTTTTGTGTTGGCAACACAGAATCCTATTGAACAGGAAGGGACGTATCCTCTTCCCGAAGCACAGCTTGACCGTTTCATGTTCAATGTGATGGTCGACTATCCGACAGCTGCCGAAGAATTACGAATTCTGAAACAGACAACCGGCAGCCATACTCCCGAACTCAAACCGGCGCTGACTGGTCAGCAAATTCTGGCACTTCAGGAAGTCGTTAGAAAAGTTCCCGTGGCAGAACATGTCTTCGTCTATGCTCGCGACTTGGTTCGAGCAACCCGTCCGAATGAAAAAGACGCCCCCGGATTCATTAAGAAATATCTCTCTTGGGGAGCTGGTCCCCGTGCCGGGCAATATCTCATTCTAGGTGCCAAAGCACGTGCAATTCTGGAAGGCCGCTTTCACGTGACGACCGATGATGTCAAATCTGTAGCAGTTCCGGTCATGCGACACCGCATTTTGACGACCTTTCAGGCGGACAGTGACGGAATTTCTCCAGATGATGTGATCCGAAAACTTGTCTCACACGTTAAAGTGGAAGTGAAGGAAAAAGCGAAACAGTCCAAGTATTGATTTTCAGGTATTGAGTTCACTGTTGAAGTGTGGTGACACTGATTCTCGTCGATAAGTGCGAGCGTTCCTGTTGTTGATCGCATTGTTGAATTGATGCTCGGGTTCTGCTTCGTGGCGAGCAGTCTCTCCAAATTCCTTCAATCGTTTATTCGTTTCTCCGTTGTTGCATGTTTCGTGGTAGGCGTTTTATCGGGTTACCATTGAAAATACGGAAGATCCTCATCCCTGCTCATTCGAGAATTTCATGACCAGTTCTGTTGCTGATCGAGAGCTCATTAAACGGATACGTGCCGGTGAAGAGAAAGCCTGGCAGGAGTGTATTCAGCGATATGAAGGTCGATTGCAGGCGTTTGTGCAAAGCCGCGTCGGCAACCGGGCGACAGCTGAAGATGTCGTTCAAGACACATTTTTGGGGTTCCTGACAGCTCTCCCCAACTTTGATGAGACGAAAAAAATTCAGTCGTTTCTGTTCGCGATCGCGGCTCACAAGCTGACTGATGTCCTCCGGCGAAATGGTCGTCGACCTACGTTGCCACTCAACGCCGGCCACAGTTCTCAGGGAGATTACGATCCTGTCGGGCGCGAACGGGTCGCATCGAGTATTGCCCGCAGTGTTGAACGTAAGACTGGAGAAGAAGAGGTTCTCGCGGACTGCCTGGAAGGATTGATTCAGCAGTGGATGCAGAATGGTGAGTACGAACGTCTAAAATGCATTGAGTTACTTTTTGTCCGTGGCTTCCCCAACAAAGAGGTTGCTGACTTGCTGAACATCAGCGAGCAAGCAGTGGCCAACCACAAATACTTCGTCGTGTCCAAGCTGAAAGAGGCAGCGACGCAATTCTCCTCAAGCTTTGACTTCGATATGTTTGGGATTCCTTCGGAACCATAATCGGAGCCACAAGCAGTGCGACCCCGCAAGCTACTTGAAGGCGGCCCGCTTCCTGCGAAGTCCCTGTTCAATCCTTGGCAATTCTGGAGGAAGGGGGATTTCAATAACCACCAATGAGCGGCTGCCTCTGGACTGAGGTTGAGTTCAGCTTTACATGTTTTTTCTTCCCATGTTACCTTATACTCTCCTTAGAACGTGACGTTCCCCCCATTTCGCTTCTGACGATATGCCCTCATGATGGATCGAATGATTCACCAAAAATATCAACTAAGACTCCGCAGGAGATCATTGATCTTGCTGTTTGTGAGTATTGTCGCGGTCTCTCCAAGGCTCATGGCTGCCGACTCTGCAGTGATTGGCGAGCTGATTGCGAAACTGGGAAGTTCTTCATTTGTTGAGCGGACAGAAGCACGTCGAGAACTGACACTCTCTGCAGCTGACAATCTGGAGGCTTTGGAGCAGGCAGCTCTCTCTGCCGATCCGGAAACAGCACAGCGTCTCGTGGAATCACTGGAACACGTCTTCCTGCAGGATGACGGAGAAGTTGGCGAACATGCTGAAGAGATCCTGCAGCACCTTGCCAGATCAGGTGGTGCGGCGTCCGTTCCCGCTGGGCTTGTGTTACAGGGAAACGCGCGGTTGCGTGAGTCGAGAGCCCGAATCGCATTGGAGAAACTCGGCGTCCAGTTCATCTACTTCTCTCCATTTGCAATTTCGAATGGACGGGAAATTTTTGCACAGAAAGCCGCCATACTTCCTGAGATTGGCGTCGAACTCGGCCCCGCAGCTGTCCTGCATTCGATTTTCATTCATGAAAACTGGTCCGGGACAACAGAAGATTTGTGGCACTTTACCAGACTTTCGAATCATCGAGATCTCGCCATTTATTCAATCAAAGGGAACAATATTGAAATCAACGATTTGTACCTTTTAGCGAGAGAGCTTCGAGGGCTCACGATTCAGGAGCGAGGAGCGTGTCTGGGAGTGACTTCGAATCCATTCCCCAGCCCGTGCCAGGTGGGCGAGGTCGCTGAGAATGGACCCGCAGACAAAGGGGGATTGGTTGCCGGAGATTTTGTTTTCGCTGTCGATGAAAAACCGATCCGAAGTTTTCCACACCTGGTGCTCACTCTTCAGGATTACAATATTGGCGATGAGGTCACTTTTACCATCAATCGGAATGGTGAAGAGCTGATGAAGCAGGTCAAACTCGGCTCCTGGCGCGAGGCGTCATTCAATCGAGATAAAATCGTCGACACGCCGCCCCCCGTCGTTGGCCCTCTCGGAAAGTTGCCCGTAGAGAAACCTGCACCTGAACCTAAGGGCGGGGCCGGCAATTCTCCAGACAACCCGCCCGTCGAACCGACACCTGTTCCGTAAGCTGTTCCCTTAATTGAGCGACTCAATTTCGAGTTGCAAGGGATCGTTGATTTGCTTGATTTTCTTCAGGATTTTTGACTTGAATGAATCACGAATGGCGACATGCTGCGGCTCTTCTGAATCGAACAGGTTCGTGAGTTCATTAGGGTCATTATTAAGGTCGTAAAGCTCACCGCGACCGGGATTGGCGAAGTCGATCATCAGCTTCCACTGAGGAGTGCGCCAGCAACGCATGTCGGTTTTCGCACCGTGCCGCATACTGTATTCACTGTAAAGAGAATTGTCCCAGGCAATGCGGAGCCCTTTTAACATCGGAGTGAAGTCTCTTCCGCGAATCTCAAGATCGTCCGGGATCTCGACATTCACCATGGCAAGCAGGGTGGGGTACCAATCGAGGTTCGACATCGTTTGTGGGACGGTTCGTCCTCCTTTGAGTCCGGCAGGCCAGCGAATCGCTGCGGGAACTTTGAGTGCCTGATCATACATGTTTGGTCGTTGTTTTGGTGCAATGTGCGGCCATGTTTGCTCGGGGAGAGTGTTGAGCATCCACTGAGCATTCCCTTTGTACCACAAGGCATGATGTCCATAGTGATACCCGTGATCGCTGGTGAAGACAACGACGGTGTTGTCTGCAAGTTTCAGCTCGTCAAGCAAATCAAGAACGCGCCCAACGTTCCGATCGACACTCGCCACGCTGGCGTAGTATTCGCGAATTCGTTTCTTGACGAGTTCGACATTCAGGTCAGGATGAACTGGCTGAGGTAACGATGGGTCAAGATCCTGATACGGTTCCCAATCTTCATCTCGGGTTGGTAGCCACGCTGCATGCGGTTCTCGATAATGAATCGATGCGAGAAACGGTTTCTTTTGGTTCTCTCGTATAAACTTCAGAGCGTTCTCAGTGACCAGATCGACGGTAAATCCGGACATCTTTGTGTCGTGCCCGTTCACTTCCAGAACAGGGTCCTTCGGCGGGCATCCCCCGGAACGAATCCCCATGAAATCGTCAAACCCCTGTAATGTCGGATGATATCGATCGGCAGTTCCAAGATGCCATTTCCCGGAGAGTGAAGTTCGGTAGCCCGCTTTTTGCAGTAGTTCCATCCAGGTGATGGTGTTCGGATTCAAGCCGAGTTCGGGTTCTTTCTTGGGATTGATCCAGTCCAGGATTTCGAGTTCGCAGGCATAGCGACTGGTTGCTAACGCAGCGCGGGCTGGGCTGCACACCGGAGTCACTGTGAAGGCGTTTTTGATGACAATACCTTCATTGGCTATGCGATCAATGTTGGGTGTCTTCAGTTCAGTGTTTCCACTGAATCCGACCGCAGTGGGGGCTTGATCGTCTGTGTAAATGAAAACAATGTTCGGTCGGTCAGCAGCAGAAGCGATGGTCTGAAGCAAGTAGAGAGCAAGTAGGGAAGTCAGCGGAAATAGTCTCGGCGTCAACATCATGGTGGTCTCGCTTGCATGGGAAGCAGAATGCGACTGGAAGAGGGATCAAGGTCGAAGTGCAAATCCGAAATTGTTCTTCAAGTGCACGATAAGCATTGGAAGTGCTTAGTCCCTCGAATCCCAGCCATCAAGATACTTGAATCAGAGCGATTCTGTAAAACAGTTCTCTAGAACATTTTCAATGTTTCTCTTGTCCGCGAAGTAGGTTTTCACAAGTCCATACGCTGATGCCACGAGACAGTACTGTTAATGCGGATTGTAGATTTGCTCTTGAGGATTTCATTGAACAAGGCCACGTTTGATCGTGAGAGACGGTGAAACGTGGCGCTGTGTTGTTCGCTGGTTGACCTGCCTGTACGTATCGAGGGCGTCTGTGAAGTCATAAAAGAGAATTTCACAGGCACGGCAAGCATTGAAAATACTCTAGATGCCGACACCCTTTTCGTTGACGCTTCCGCCCAGTGTGACAGAGATTTCGATCAGCTGATCGTTGCGAAGAATCGTTAATGTGACGACTTCGCCAGGTTTTTTGCTCTCGATAATTCCGAGGAACTCCGCAGCTGAGGCGACCGGCTCGTTTTCCAGAGCAACGATTGTATCTGCCGCCGATCGGTCAATGATGACAGCTGGCCCGCGTCGAATTCGTCGTGGGCCGCGAACTCCAGCTTTTTCAGCAGGACCATTCGGAGTCAATTGCGACACTCGCAGCCCGTGCTCGGTGACTGTGACATGCGAGATTCCGATCTCTCCACGGATCACTCGGCCATGGTCAATCAGTTCCGGGACAACGCGACGAATGAGATTGATCGGAATGGCGAAACCGATCCCGGCACTCTGTTCGACGCGACTGGCAATCGCGGTGTTCATCCCGATCAATTTTGCATGTGAGTTGATCAGCGGTCCGCCTGAATTTCCCGGGTTGATAGACGCGTCGATCTGGATGATTGATTTGATGATCCAGTTCTGTTGAATTTCAAGTGTGCGGTTCAAGCTTGAAATCATCCCGTCGCTCATCGTCCGTTCGAGGCCAAACGGATTTCCTAATGCAAAGACGCGCATGCCGACGCGAAGCTTATCTGAGTCTCCGAATTCGATCGGAAAGAGTTCATCCGGCTTCGCATCGATCTTGATCACAGCGATGTCATTGACTGGATCGGCTCCCACTAACTTCGCTGGGTATGTCTCCTCGTTATACAGTGTCACTGCGACTTGTTGGGCTCGGTCGATGACATGGTAATTCGTCAGAATGTGCCCCTCTTTGTCGAGCACAGATCCGGAACCATTGCCCTCTTCCGTGGTCCTCAGGAAAAAACGATCAGCGCGAACCCCAAGGGTGGAAATGTTGACAACGCTTCGGTTGCAACGTTCGTAGACGGCAACATTGACAGCTTCGTCAGGAGTCAGCCCCTCTTCGTTGTAAAGACTCGGTAAGGATTCCAGCTTTGGGGAGGCTGGTTTCGAGCTTCTTGGTGGCGCATTGAGTTGCGGCAAGACCGGTGGTTGGACTTGTGCCACAACGGAATTTTGAATCAGCAGGATAGAAAACAAACTCACAAACAGCTGTCGCATCGGTGCTCCCGTATCTTCATTTGGTTGCGACTCAAGCAACGAAGCCAGGTAGCTTCGTCTCAGTATAGATATAAATCGTAACTGCAATCCGCTCAACCCCGCTTCCGGGTTCGCCCGCCACTGAATAGGCCGCTTAAGTTGATCGCATAGGAGTCCAGGCGGTATCTGTTGAGAATGGAGAATCGATTGCTCTTGATTAGGTGACTGCCTAATTGGCGTGACCCTGTCGCCTGCGGTTGCTGCCATATCGGCACTTCTGTGGTTGACCTTTGTTGTGGCTAGAAGTGTGTTTCGTGCGTAAGTTGAATTGATTAAAGGTTTTAGTAGGTTCGTTGGACTGGTTGGCACGCTGTTTGCAATGTTCATTGTTGCTTGCTGGCTGATTTCAACAGTGCTGGCAATAACCAATTTTGACAGATTTTTTTGAGTAGGAGGGAACAATGTTGACTGCCAATCGGTTTCATCAGTTTTTGAATTCTGCTCGTGAATGGGAGGCCTTGATGAAAAATCATCTGGACTCCAAACCAACTTCAGTCCATCGCATCGCCAGTGATGACGGGGCTGTTGTTTTTGAAATCGACATCCCCGGATTCGAGCGAGAGGATCTGGACGTTGAAGTGAATGGAACAAATTTGCTGGTCCGCGCAGAACGTCAGAGCGAGGTCGATAATTCGAATATCAATTGGAAAATTCGCGAGAGACAGACTGGTTCAGAGGCTTACCGTTTTGAACTGCCATTCCGGATCGATCCGGAACAGGCAGACGTCAATTATGAGCATGGCGTGCTGCGGCTGAAAATCCAAAAGCCGGCTGAAGAACTTCCTCGAAAGCTGACCGTGCAATAATTTTGCTCGCTGTTTTCAGGAAGGCTTCTTGGCGCAATCAATTTCAGATTGTGCTCTCCGGTTTGAATGAAACAACTCTGAATTTATGACTAGAGCAGGTTGCTCTAACGTGTGCCCGTGCAGAACGCATTTCTCTAGCAAAAATGCTGTTCGCCACGAGGCAGGACCTGAATACAAATCAAAAGATGCTCTAAGGAGAAATGTTATGTCTTCAACACTTGATACAAACAAAAGTTCAAATACTTGTGAAACGAACGCTCTCGAATGCGAAAAAGTCTCCACCACTCCGGCGCTGAGAATGAGACCGCGTGTTGACATTATGGAGCAAGAAGATCGCTACTTATTGAAAGTCGATCTCCCCGGTGTCCACAAAGATGATCTCGATGTCACACTGGAGAAAGAGACCTTGTCGTTGAAAGGGGTTGCTCGATTCGATCTCCCTGAAGGTTTTCGTGTTGTGAGTGGATGTGGCTCTGATCGCTGCTACGAAAGAACTTTCCGTATCTCGGATGAAATTGATCGTGAAGGAATTACGGTTGAGATGAAAAATGGAGTGGCCTGGCTCGATCTCCCCAAAAGTGCGATGGCTCAGAAGACCAAGCTCACAGTCAAGTGATCCCAGTCAAGTGACCACGTTAAGTGATCGCAGCAAGGCACATGCAATCAAGCAGCTCAGGACAGAGTGTTCCTGAGCTGCTTTTGTTTGCATTCAGAAGGATTTTGAGAAACAACTTTCGCGTGCAGCCGTATGTCGAATACCAATTTTACAGGCAAGACGTGTTCTGCACGGGGGCAGGTCGACTAAGCTGTGCTGGAGCTGACTGCTCTACCGTGTGCTCGTGAAGAACGCATTTCTCTAGCAATAATGCTGTTCGACACGAGGCAGATTCTGCAAACCAATTCGAAAGCTGCTTTAGCTCCAGTTCTTCCGGTAGCTTGCGGCCATTAACAGTTTGTTTGCTTCCTGGTCATCAATGACCACCTCTTCTTTTGCGTTCCATCTGAGCGGTCTTTGTAGCTGATGCGACACATACCCAAGGTGACCCGGTGTAATGGAACGGTGAGCTGTCTCCGCCGGCGCTAAACATTGCTGGCGGCTTTTCATGCAATCAAGAAAATTACCGACATGGCTGGGGACTTCTTGAACACGAAATTTACCGGGATTGTACTTCAGGTCTTTCCATTGTTTCTCAGAGGCTGACAGCTTGCCTCTGCTGACGTGCAGCCAACCGTTCTCGCCGATCCATTTGGTTCCAAGTTCATTTTGGCTGGCGATGGTCGATGTCACTCCGTTTTCATACTCGCAACGAATCGTGTACTGATGCGGAGTGTTGTAGACATCCGTCTCCGGGAAGGTCCAGTCGACTGCTTCAACGACTGTTGGACCATCGTTGTCGAGATCGAGTGACCAGTGAGCAATGTCGTTGTGATGACCGATCCAATCCATCAGCACGCCACCACCGAACGCTCGATGTCCACGCCACCAGCGGTGGTGTCGAGCCTGCATGTAGGGCAACATTTCAGATGGTCCGCACCATTGGTTGTAGTCGAGCCCGACAGGTGGGACGAGAACCTCAGTGCTTCCCTGCGGTGTGTCGTAGCCGGGTGGAATTCCGACTTCGATCTCTTTGATCTTTCCTAACACTCCGTTTCGTACCAGGTTCACAGCATGCTGAAATAATGGTTCCGAGCGTTGTTGAGAACCGGTCTGGAAAACTGCTTTCTGCTTTTCGACTTCTTTGTAAACCTGCTGGCCTTCTCCGAAGTAATGTGTGACCGGCTTTTCACAGTAGACATCTTTCCCTGCCTGAATCGCTGCGAGTGTGCAGTGTGCATGCCAATGATCCGGGGTGGCGACAACGACGGCATCGATTCCATCTCGTTGGCAAAGGCTTTCGTAGTCAGACGTAATGAACAGTCCTGAGTAACTCCCGGACTTGTACGCCTTGCCGTATTGACGTTCAATTTTTGTGCGCGCCGGGATTCGACCGAAAAGAGTTCCTTGACCCCAATCGCGGTCGCGATAGTGCAGGTCATGGACATCGCAAATGGCGGTGATTTGTACTCGTGGGTCAGCCAAAAACGCATTGAGCAAATTGAATCCACGCGAGCCCAGACCGATGATTCCAACATTGATACGATCGTTCGCAGCCGCTCGGTTTTGACCTTTCAATCCAGTTGAAAGAATGAAAGGGGACGCCAATGTCAAAGCGGACGATTTCAAAAACGTACGACGTGGGATGTGAGGCATGGCGTGACTTCGTTGTAGAGTGTGTGAAAGAGGAGCAATGCTGATTGGAGTCAATTCATATTGTCGAGAGATCTGAATTCTCGTGCAACCTGAACCGTGCAACCTGAACCGTGCAACCTGAACCGTGCAACCTGAACCGTGGAATCTGAAACGTGGAATCTAAACCGTGGAATCTAAACCGTGGAATCTAAACCGTGGAACCCGCTTTGCCGCTGAGAGACTTGAGTCAGTTTGAGCACCAGTCCAGAAGAATATGGACGGCCGTAAAGTTGCGGAGCAGATAAGGGGAGAGAAAGGGGCTAAACTTCAAAGTTAAGTTTCTCAACAACTTTTTTGAAACTCTCCAGATTTTGCCATCGCCAGATTCTTGCAGATTGTTCAGACTCCATCATAGAACGATCACGTTTGTTTGGTTTTCAGCAACAAGGGAAGGTGAGTCAGCATGGCGAAACGACAGGAGGCACTCTCTGTCGCACGGTCTCCGGGTTTTGGAAGTCTGGTTGGCTGCTTCGGCGTTCTGTTTGGTTTGGTCTTCTCCACAATGTTTTTTGGCATTGGCAGTTTATTTCTCTGGCTGACTGCAGTGCACCCTGGTCTTCAGGTCTGGGAAGCAAGTTCCTGGGTGGAAACTCCATGCACGATTATCAAAAGTGATGTCGAAGGGCGGGAAACCTATCGTGTGGAAATTGAATACCAATTCACCTTCGACGGCAAATTGCACAAAGGTGATCAATACGATTTTTTTGACATGTCCACCAGTGGAAGAACCTCCAAGGAACGGATTGTCGCTAAGTATAAAGAGGGCTCTGAGCACGTTTGTTTTGTCGATCCTGATGATCCCACAAAATCGGTTCTTCACAGGGGGCTCTCTGCGAAGATGTGGTGGGGGCTCTTTCCGATTCCATTTATGGTGATCGGATTGGTTGGGTATTGGGTTGTCTTCTTTGGAAGAACTCGAATTAAGAACAAACTGACGCACATGCAGAACCGGGCGATTGGAGATGCCAGTCTGAGCGAGGCCATGACCGGGCGTTCGTCGCAGTCATTTTCTACAAATCGTGTTGCGAGCCAATCGGAATGGTCTGACTCAAGTTATGACGAAGAGGATCTTTTTGAAGAGCCGGGCTCTGTCACACTCGCTCAGGAGTCTTCGCCGTTCGGGCTTGCCCTCTTTCTATTATTCTTTGCTCTGATCTGGAACGGGATTGTTTCCGTTTTCGTCTTTTCTCGATTTGAAAACTGGGCAAAGCTGGACTTAGGGTTTGAAGATCTGATTCTGGTTCCGTTTGTCTTAATTGGAATTGGAGTCTTTCTCGCTTCGATTTACAATTTTATGGCGGGAATGAATCCGAAGCCGGTCCTGGTCCTGAGTCGACAACTGATTCCGCTCGGCGGGGCGGCGCTGTTGCAGTGGCGGTTCCCGAACGGAACTGGCTCGCTTCAGAAGTTGAAAATTTCACTCACCGGACTGGAAGAAGCAAAATACCGTCGAGGCACGAATACCTACACAGATACTGAAACCTTCTGCAAAGAAGTTCTCTTCGAAACGACTGCTTTAGATGAATTGGCAGAGGGAGAAGTAGAGGTCAATATTCCTACGGAAATGATGCACAGCTTCAACGGAGGGAACAACAAGGTCATCTGGCAAATCCACTTCCATGGAGACATCCCGATGTGGCCGGATATTAACGCCAAATTTCCGATTAGAGTGGTTCCGCACGAATGAAAAATCTTGAACTAATTTTTGCTCACGATATGACAGAGTTTGATCCCGGTGCTGAGATCGGGTTCATTGCCTCTTGGGATTTGGAATCAGTTCCGGAGTCGGTCGAAGTTCGACTTGTCTGGAACACTTCGGGGAAAGGGGATCGGGATTTGAAAGTTGTCAAAACAGTCCGCTTCGATTCTCCGGCAGCCAACGATCAAAAAGACGTCACATTCACGCTCCCCTGGGGACCGTACAGCTTTTCCGGGAAACTGATTTCGGTAATCTGGGCGATCGAGTTGATTGCTTTGCCGGGCCGTGACTCCATGCGGCGCGAAATTACTGTCGCTCCACGGGGCAAAGAAGTTGTTGTCGGGTAAACCCTATCAGAGAATCATCGAGCAACAGTGGCGGTAGAGGAGTTTGAAACTATGTAGGAAGTCTCCGTCAATCGGGTATTGTGGAACTGTAATTTTTCACCACCCCGATCTCAGGAGACGACTATGTTTTACGTTGGATTAGACGTTCACGCAACACAAATTACGGTTTGCGTTCTCAAGAACAACGGAAAGGTTCACAAGCGATGGACGGTTCGCGAGCTCTACCGTGAGTCTGTGAAGAACGCATTTCTCTAATGAAATTGCTGCTCACCACGAGGCATGAATCGCCGTCAACACTGAGCAATTTTTCACTCTCGCGAATTCACTGGGGAAACCGGCGCAGTGGAGCGGGAAACTCACTCGCGACCGATTGAATCGATTGTGATGACGATTCACCAAAGATGGTGTTTTTTGGCATCGGTTCTTGTGTGAATGACCGGAATAATCGGTCCCTCTTTTCTTAGTTCATTCTCTTTCCTGACTGGACTTTCCTGAGAAATCATTTGTGGAAAGGATCAAAACAGGGACTCCTCTTCAGATGCCAAACGCACGCTCGATTTCCAGTGCTAGAGTTGCGTAACACAAATCAGATGGCCTTCATCAATCGAAGTGATGAATTCATTTTACACAACGTGAAGTGACCGGGCTTAAAAAGACATTGGAGTACAGAATGGGTTTTTTGAAACCTAACAACGCGAAATCAATCAGAGAAGATTCTTCAGCACAATCTGCTCGTCACTCAGCTTCGTCGACGCAGCTTGAAGAGCATCTGAAAATAGCTCGGTACGGGAGTTACCTTCTTACGGATGCCGTTCGTCCTGCGTTTGATCTGAAAGTCATTCCGGGAGCTGGCTGGCGTAAAGATGTTTATCGCGATGCAGAGACGGAAATTGATGTTCCAGTCATTATGGCATCACAAACTCGCGAGAAGTTGTTCGATCTGTTTATGGATCTTCTCGTGCCGCTGGGGGATGAAGTTGATGTCGTCCTGGAAACCAGCCATGACAGTTCACTCGGGAAGCATGACGATTTGTATCGCGAGAGTATTGAATTACCAATTCTCAAAAGCATGCTTTACGACTACGAAGATGTACTGACTAACGATGGTTGCACGGGAATCGCTGTCTTGAATGCACAGGTTCCAATGGAAGTGCAATTCGATGAGCACAAGCTCTTGATGATGTACGGGCACGATCTTGACCCATTCATCGAAGTGCTGGAATCACACGGTCTCTATCAAAGTGACACAATCCGCTTCATTACAGAAGCTGAACATATTCATTCGTCCACGGAGGAACATATCGAGCAGTTCAACGAGCTGCGTTATCAGCTTGGCGTCGAGTTCAGCTAAGGATTGCGAACAAACGCCAACATCTTCAATCTTGAGTACGATAATATGAGTCGATTCCCCTTCGGCTGCTTGTTGTCAACTCTGGTTTTGAGTTCGAGCTGCGCCAGCTTTAAGGCCCCGTCAGCTCAGACTCCCGGGCTTGCCCAACAAGAGTTCAGTCTGCCTGAGCAAAGTCTTCAGGAGCCTGAATTCAGCCAGTCTAATGCAAAGCAGTCTGTCACAGAGAAGCAGCCTGCCACAGAAAAACAGTCTCCGCTCGCAGCCGAGACTGAGTCCGCCCAGCTTTTGCCGCGAGGCTTTAAGACACTCGATATTCACCACAGCCCAGCAAGGCCGAGTCGCATTGAATTAGGAAGTCCGCAGCCGTTCCCCGGAACTGCCGAAGCTACCGAATCATTGAGTACGAACAAGCCGGTGACCAAACCTGTTGTCGAGCCCTCTGTCCAAGAGGCTCTTCCGCAGGCATCAACTTCTACTTCGGTTCAAGAAGTTTGGAAGACGCCGATGAAAAGCGGGACTGGGCGACCGATTCAAATGTCGCATGCTGGTCACGGTTCTTATCGAATTTTGATATTGGGTAGCATCTACGGAAACGAGCCGGAAAGTATCGAGCTGCTGGATTCCGTTGCTGGATTGTCTGGTGTGTATGCGAACTCTCCAAAGTATTCGTTTGTCTTTCTGCGTACCCCGAATCCAGATGGTTTGGCGGAGCATATTCACACGAATCATCATGGTGTCGACCTGAATCGGAATATGCCTTCAACCTGGTTCACTGCGACCCCGAATCGACTCACTGGTCCACACCCAGCGAGTGAAATTGAAACTCAAAATCTCATCAAGATTCTAAAGGGATTTCAGCCTCATCGTGTGATTCATGTTCGCAGCAGCATTGGTCAACGACCACTTGTGTTGCTCAACGAAAAATTGAAGCACGCGGTCGATCCGATTCGCAAACGGAAAGACTGGAGTGCGGGGACGTTTGACGGTGAATACAAAATCGGATCGGTGGAAGAGTTCGTGACTTTACGGACAAATGCAGAGTTAATGGCTGTCCATTTGCCACCGAAAGGCTTCCAGCAGATGTCTGCGAAAGAGTTGTTGGAGCTTTCAGTTTTGAGTTTCGATTCGCCACAAGTTAATCCGCAGGAGCATACTCCCCAGAACAGTTCTCCTCATAATAATTCTCCCGGAGAGAGTGGTTCGGAAAACAACATCGCCAATCGATCTCAACAGGAAGTTCTGCCACTTGAGAACACGCAGACGAGACGACCTGCTCCGCAGAAACCGGATGGTGAACTGGGGTACGTCGAAATTCTGCCTCCTCCGCCAAATCGGAAGCAGGCACAAAACCCAAGTGGATTCCAAGTGACGGACGATCCCAAGTACTACGAGCTTCCCCCACCACCCGAGCGATAAGGGATCTGCGAATAAGTCGCTACCAACTCGTCTGGTTGGAGTTTTTTGGCTACGTATCGTTTACAGAACAAAACCTGCCGCGCCGAGGTTCACACCACGGAGCCGGCAGGTTTTTCATATCGTGAGCAGCCAAAAGAAACGCTGGGAAACCGTTCTGGTTTGATGGCCTCGCAGACCTTGCCAATTACGCTCCGGCGATCAATCGTGTTCGCCGGGCAATTTCAAATTGAATCGCTCCGGAGACAATGGCTGTGGAATAGATCAGTGGACTCAGCTCCGCTAGGACACCTTGATTGGCTCGGGAGATTAATGTCATGGCACCTGCGATGAACGGTGCCAGAATCATTCCTGTGATGAGCATGATGCCGATCGCCAGCGGAAGGGCTCCCCATTTCGAGATGAGTGAGCAAAGGACTGTTAATTGGCAGAGAATCATCAGCACGCACAGGCAGGCGAACATCCCTCGGGAATGGATGATCAATTCTCTCGGGGATTCTTGATATAAAAAATATTCTGCGATAAGAATCGCGATTAGTGTCGGCACAGTCGCAATCAGGCAGCCGAGCATTTTCTGGTAAGTGATCTGGCCGACTGAGCGTGGCAACATCAGCAGTGTCGGCAATGTTCCAAGCTGACGCTCCGACTGGAGGAACTGAGCTGAGTACAGCATTGCCTCTATTGCGAAGATTATCATCAATGCGTCCCGGGCGAACTGTTCTCCGCTTGCGGATGTATAGCGATAGATTTCGGGGGAGTACTCTCGGCATAAAATGATCCATAAAGGGAATAGAATCATTTTTGCGGCAACGAAGAACGGGCCTCCTCCGAGAAAGTAAAAATCTTTCCAGGCGAGAGCCAATGGCCAGGGGCGAGCGATGTAAGGAGTCCAACGGCGGGTCGGTTTTGAAATCGTTACGCGATTTGGTTCGACGGTCTCCGGTAACCAGACGATGCGGCGGAACCAGGCCCAAGCCATCAGGAAAAACAAAGTCCCCAACAAGAATGAATAGAGGACCTGCCAGCTGAAAATGGCATATTCGGAATTTGGTTCAAAGATCAGAGAAATCTGGTCAATGACCGAGGTCTTGTCGTGTAAGAGTTTCAGCGACTCAATTCCAGAGTGAATTCTCCCGTTCGCCTCAAGGTAGCCAAGTTGAATCAGTTCATTGCATGCGCGATAAGTGGCTGGGACAAGCCCCAGAAGAAATAATGTGAAAAGAACCATCAAGCCGGAAGCTTCTCCCGAGCGACGCGAAACAACAGAGGCGAACAGGGCGAGGTTGGCGATCAAGAACAGAAACGCGGAGAGTGTGAGGTACGTCGTGAAAATTTGTGTCACAGTAATTCCACCGAGTGTGATGGAGAGTAATGCAAACGGGAACTGGGCAGCAAAGATCAGGAATACCGAGAGGATTCGATTTGTTGACTTCCCCAAGAGAATCGAAAGTGGAGAGATATCCGCGAGCAACAAGAGGTTCAGAGTTCCTTCTTCTTTTTCTTCGGTGATCGAGTTCGAAAAGTGTCCCACGCCAGCCAGCGAAATGAGAGCGATGCCGAGATACGCCATGGATCGAAAGAATTCGAGGCCGGGGGCTCCAATGATGCTGGAGCGGAAATGGGCAAAAAAGAGAAAGACCAGCAGTAGAATCACGCTCGCAATACGGACCCAGTGCGCCTGCGACTTCAGCGCATCGCCACGAATGGACCTGTTGAGAAGCGTAAGAGTTCCACGAATCATTTAGGAATCGATCCCTTAGTGATGAGCGTCATGCCCAGAATGGTAATGGAACTACGAATTCGTCGCGAAGTACGTTGGAGAAAATTTGTCGTTCTGGAAAGGGTTCCGGGAAAAATACTGCAACGGGGGCAACTAGTTTTTGGCGATTGATTCACGAGAAGAGCCCTCGTGGAGTCACCGGGACTCAGTGTAGAGGTACTGAATTGGTGCGCCTTTTCGTCGGGAGCTGGAACCAGATTGACACATCTGTTCTGCTCCTTCACGATATAGTTTGCATCATTGTGTTTCGATTCGAGATTTATGGAAAATTATGTCTTCCTTCCCAGGCTGTGGTTTCAGGTTGATTCAGTTGTTGTCAGTTGCCGTTCTGTGCAATCTGTCGGCTCTGCATGCGGAGGAAAGTTATGAGCATGAGATCAAACCGTTACTGAAAACGAAATGCTGGGCGTGTCACGGGGCACTGAAGCAGGAATCGGGGTTGCGGCTCGATTCGGGAGCTCTCATTCTAGAAGGTGGAGAGAGTGGGAAAGCCGTTGTCCCCGGTGATTCAGAAGCCAGTTTGTTGATTGAACGGATTTCCTCGCACCATGAATTCGAACGAATGCCCCCTGAAGGTGAACCACTTACTCAGAAGCAGATTGGCCTCATTCGGACTTGGATCGACGATGGAGCAGCCTTCCCTGATGCTGAGGTTGAACAGGGTGATCCGAAAGATCATTGGTCGTTTCAGCCTCTGAAGCTTCCCGCAGAAGCTTCTCCTCTCGCAAAGGAACTCGCTGCCAGTCCGAATCCGATTGATGTTTTCATTAACCGTAAGTTGGAATCGGCGGGGCTCAGTTTTTCTCCTCAAGCCGATCCCCGCACACTGATACGGCGTCTCTATTTCGACATGCATGGTTTGCCGCCAACGTGGGAACAAGTTGATGAGTTCATAAAAGAGCCATCAGCGAAGCACTTCGATCAGCACATCGATGCTGTTCTGAAGAGTCCACGATACGGCGAGCGTTGGGGGCAGCATTGGTTGGATATTGTTCGCTATGCGGATACGCATGGGTTCGAAGTCAACACTCCGCGAGCGAATGCCTGGCCCTATCGAGATTATGTGGTTGATGCTTTCAATCAAGACAAACCATACGATCAGTTTGTACGAGAACAACTCGCAGGCGAGGCATATGGCGAAGATGCAGCGACAGGGTTCCTGGTCGCTGCTGCTGTGTTGTTGCCCGGCCAAATTGGGAAAGATGAACCGTCGAAGCGGTTAGCACGTCAGGATTCTCTCGATGAAATGGTCGTCGGGACAAGTGCAACGTTTCTAGGCCTCACCTTGGGGTGTGCTCGGTGTCACGATCATAAGTTCGATCCACTTACAGCTGCTGATTACTATTCGATGCAGGCGTTTTTTGCGGGTGTCGAATACGGCGATCGGGAAATTCATGACGAAGAGTACAGGCGAAATATGGCAGAGGCTGAAAAGCTCGAACCGAATATCGCTGACCTGAAAAATCAGATCATGAAGTTTGAGCCTCTTGCTATGGGGGCGAAGGTTGTCCTGATCGATGATGAAGATTTGGAACGCGTGACGCTTTTGCAGAAAAAGAACGGGCATGGGAAAAACCCGCCTGGGGCAAAACGTGGGTACAAAGATGACCCCGGGACTGCAGGCCGGATGCCCAACCTGAGTCGTGGGCGATACACATGGTGGGACAATCGTCCCGGTGAAGATGTCTTCACGTATAACATGCAAGTTGCAGGTGAGTACGAAATCTGGATTTCGTGGGGAGTCCATGGAAGCGGAGTGCACACGCGTGATGCACGTTACGTACTGGACTTGGATGGAGATCTTGAAACGGTTGAGGATCAGACAGAAATTGCCATTGTTGATCAGTACTATTTCGAGGGGCAGGTTGAAGGTGAGTCAGAGAAGAAGCCGCTCTGGAGTGGGCTTCGAAATGTCGGACGTTATCGAATCAACGAAAGCAGCAAGCTGATCCTTCGTGGTGGTGAAACAGGGACAGGCATCACTGCAGATGCGATCGTCCTGCAAGAAGCAAACGGTCCCGCTGGACTCACCAATCGATTCCCACATCTTCGTCAACCAGTCAACTTTGAGCAGAACCTGGAACGTTTCTCTCCAGTGAAAGCGACTGCTGTTCGATTTACGATCTCAGCAACAACCAACAACAATCGTTACGAACCGTGCATCGATGAGTTAGAGGTTTTCACCACTGACCCGGAAAGCCCGAACGTCGCTTTGGCATCGTTGGGGGTGACGGCAACGTCGTCTGGCAATTTATCCAACAGCGGACGACATCAGCTGAAACATATCAATGATGGAAAACTGGGGAATGACAAAAGCTGGATTTCGAATGAAAAAGGGGCCGGCTGGGTTCAACTTAATTTCCCGGAGTCCATTGAGATAGATCGTATTCTTTGGGGGCGAGATCGCACGGGAAAACTGAAAGATCGACTGCCCGTTCAGTACAAAATCGAAGTCCGCAATGGAAGTGGGGACTGGAAAACAGTTGCTTCGTCAGCGGATCGACTTCCGTTTGGAACAACATTCGATGAAGCGACAACTCGCTTAAGGATCGCACCGGAAGAGAAGGGGAATGAGTTACGTGGTTACGCGAATGAGCTGAAGAAGTTGGAACAACGGTATCGGACGCTCACCACGCCGAAGAAAGTCTATGCTGGAGTTTTCCGGAAGCCGGATGAAACACATCTTTTACTGCGAGGAGATCCGGAGCAACCGCAAGAGAAGATCGATCCTGCCACACCTGCAATCTTCAGCAAGAACGAGGAGCGCTCACTTTCCAGCGATTCACCTGATTCTCAACGACGTTATGAATTAGCGCAGTGGATGGCAAGTGCTGAGAATCCATTGACGGCTCGTGTTATGGTCAATCGTCTCTGGCAATACCATTTTGGGACGGGGCTTGTTTCCACACCCAGCGATTTCGGTCTCAACGGTTCACCACCTTCGCATCCTGAACTCCTCGACTGGCTGGCGCAGGAGTTTGTGACGCATAACTGGTCGATCAAACATATCCATCGACTGATTCTGACTTCGAGAACCTGGCAACAATCCAATCAGATGGTTCCTCATGCCCAAAGCGTCGATGCTGATTGCCGATTGCTCTGGCGTTATCCTTCACGCCGACTTGAGGCAGAAGCGATTCGCGACGGGCTGTTGCAAGCGACAGGAAATTTGAATCTCAAGATGGGCGGCCCCGGATTTGATTTCTTTAAAACCCGCGGAGGACTGAACGGTTTCCCACCTGTGTTAGAATTCAAGGATGAGGGACTTCGGCGAATGATTTATGCTCACAAGATTCGGATGGAGCGAGTTCCGGTCTTCGGGGCTTTTGATTGTCCCGATGCAGGTCAGCCGACCCCTCAAAGAAGTCGATCAACAACGGCCATTCAGGCACTGAACTTGATGAACAGCCCCTTCATTGCTGATCAGTCAGAATCACTGGCAATGAAACTGAATGAGCTGCCATCGATTGAATTGCAGGTACGAACCGCCTATGAGAAAACGCTTCAACGAGAACCGAGTTCCAAGGAGCTCTCAGCCGTGATACCCGTTGTCGAACAACACGGGCTTTCAACATTGCTGCGAGTCTTATTCAATAGTAATGAATTCGTCACGCTGCCGTAGTGCTCTGTTGAACATGACATGCGACCTTGAAAACTCTGATTCCCGCTTCGTTGCGGCTGCATTGGAAGGTTTCAGTCTCTTTCTCAGCCTCGGTCTGAGAAAGAGAGACGAATCAGTAGAAAGTTGAATTTTGAAATTGCTGAGTCTGACACTTTAAGTCTGAAACTTGATGTGTCAGGCAGGCTCATACGAAATAGAGAGAGCGATGAACACCCTGAATTCGCTGAGCACTGCCGGACGGCAGTTGTTGTCACGCCGTGGTTTTTTAAGCCAGACGGGGACATCGCTGGGATCGATTGCGCTGGCGAGTTTGCTGCAACAGGATCGCTTGCTGGCAGGGCCTGCACCACGAATTGACCCAGCGAGACCACACGCACCGCGTCAGCCACATTTCGATGCGAAAGCCAAGAATGTTGTCGTCATTTTTTGTGCAGGAGGTTGCAGCCAACTCGAAACGTTCGACTACAAGCCTGAGTTGACCAAGCGAGACGGCACGCCACTCAAAGGGGGACCAGCTGTCACTTTTCAGGGGCCTGCAGGCAACCTGGCTCGTCCGCAGTACGATTTCAAACCATACGGTGAGACCGGGAAAATGGTCTCCGATATGGTTCCACACATGGGGGAGTTGGTCGACGATATTTCCTTCATTCATACACTGACCAGCAAATCAAATACACATGGTCCCGCTGAGAATTTTCTCTCGACGGGATTTGTCCTCGACGGATTTCCAAGCATCGGTGCCTGGGTGACCTACGGGCTCGGTTCGGAGAGTCAAGATTTGCCTGCGTTTGTTGCGATTCCTGATCCACGAGGAGTCCCGCAAGCAAGCGTCAACAACTGGGGGCCAGGGTTTCTACCTGCGGTCTTTCAGGGGACTCCATTTAGTGCTTCGAATCCAATTCAGAATTTGCAAGCCCCCAAATCATTTGCCGGAGCTAAAGATCTCGCTGCTCGTGATCTGTTGAAGTTCATCAATGAAGACCATCTTGAACGACACCCCGGCGATGGGAATCTCGCTGCCCGAATTGCTAGCTATGAACTGGCAGCCCGGATGCAATTGTCTGTCCCGAAGATCAGCGACCTCACTTCTGAAACGCCAGAAACTCTCAAAGCTTACGGGGCGGACTCGCCGAATGAAATCAAAGCGGGTTATGCGAAGAATTGCATTCTTGCGAGGCGCCTGCTTGAGAACGGCGTTCGTTTTGTTCAGCTCTTTAACGGTGCGTATGCGAGTGCCGGGCGATTGAATTGGGATGGCCATTCAAAGCTGAAAGAACAGTACGATGTTCATGGCGAGATTATGGACCAACCCTCAGCGGCGCTATTCAAAGATCTCAAACAACGTGGGTTGCTCGAGGAGACACTTGTTGTCTGGTGTACCGAATTTGGCAGAATGCCGATGTTCCAGAAGGGGGCCAAGGGGCGCGATCACAATCCGCTAGGATTCACAGCCTGGCTTGGCGGCGCGGGGATCAAACCGGGGGTCAGCTACGGAGAGACCGACGAACTCGGATTCAAAGCTGTCGAAAATGTTTCGTCCGTCCATGACTTGAATGCAACGATTCTACATCTTCTGGGGATGGATCATGAGCAACTGACGTTTCAACATAACGGATTGGACCGCCGGTTGACCGATGTTCATGGTCACGTCATTGACGAAATTCTCACCTGACGAAATTCTCATCTGATGCAAATCATTCGTCGTTTGCGGGATGCAGCACTTGCTCAGCGATGGACTGAACCTGTTGCATTGTCGTTCCTTCTCGCTGTTCACGAGACAGTGGGTGATCCGTCGGGGCAAGGACGATGAGCGGTTTCAGACCGACAGAGCGAGAATGAATGAAGGCTTTGAGGTTCTGAGTTTCGGGATAGGTCGGTAGCGTGTTGGCAAGTGCTCCGGCTAAGGGTGGTTCGTTTTGTCGATTTTCATCTTCCCATGAGTCGAGAATGTGCGCGAAGTCTTGCCTAGGTAAGGAAACCCAAAGGTCCCAGGAGAAGACTTTGTCGGAACCTTGAATTGGAACCTCCAAATTGCCGCAAACAAAAAACTTCTCCTGATCGATCACGCAAAGATCCGGGGAGAGGGCAACCCGCTCCTCGATCTCTTCTGACGGAATTTGAAAGTATTCAGCGGGTGCTTGTGGCCCCATGGCAAGTGGAAGCTCAGGGTGAAATTCGTTGCACACATTGCATTGGAAGCCTTGCGAGTCTGACAATCGTCCTCTCCTGTTGAGTCGATGTTGTTGGTGGTCAAGTCGCCGCTGCGAACAGTGGTGTTCGATGTTTGTCGTCCCTGTGAAGATCATTTTCATGACTTCATCGACTGATCGCTACGAGGCGGAACGTAAAGACCAAGGTTCGATTTCCCTTAGGCTTCGCGGACGTATTCCTGAAATCGCTTACGAAGTTTCTTCGTGATTTCGCCAGGTGTGCCAGTTCCAATTTTTCTTCCATCGAGATCGACAACCGGGATGACCTCAGCTGCAGATCCTGTCAGAAAGCACTCGTCCGCAGTGTAGATGTCATGACGAACCATCGCTTCTTCGCGGACATCAATACCCGCCTCAGTGGCGAGTTCGATGACAACTTTGCGAGTGATTCCTTCGAGAATTCCAGCGTCTCGTGGGGGAGTCTTCAGCACTCCATTTTTCACAATGAAGATGTTGTCTCCCGTACACTCAGCGACTTCGCCTTTGTGGTTCATCATCAGAGCTTCAAGCGTCCCGGCGTCGGTTCCCTCGATTTTTGCGAGGATGTTGTTGAGATAGTTCAACGATTTTACACGCGGGCTGAGCGCACTTGGATGATTGCGAATGGTACTCGCGGTGATGATTTTCATGCCTGTTTCGTACAGCTCTTCGGGGTACAAGCTGATCGTATCGGCAATGATAATCACTTGAGGGTTGCTGGTGCGACGAATATCAAGGCCCAGCGATCCAGCACCTCGAGTCACGATGAGGCGGACATATCCATCGACAATGTTGTTGGCAGCCACAGTTTTTTCAACGGCGGCTGTCATTTCCTCGGGAGAGAGTGGAATCTCTAACCGGATTGCGAGAGCTCCTTCGTAGAGTCGGTCGATATGGTCCTGGTTTCGAAAAACTCTGGATGAATAGATGCGAATTCCTTCGAAAATTCCGTCTCCGTAAAGCAATCCATGATCGTAAACGCTTACGACTGCCTGGTCTTTGTCCACCAGTCGATCATTCAGGAAAATTTTCTGTGAAGTCTTCTCAGACATGTGTCGTCTCAATTTGGGATTCGATCCGCGAACAAAATTGTCACGGTCGAGATTCGAGGCTGGCAGTTCAAAATACGCGTATGTTTCTCGATAAGTCAGGCTTTGGAAAGCTGAACTTGTCTTTCAAGTTTCAATCCTCCGAGCTTTTGACTCTCAATCCGTCGCCCCTGAACCGGGTGGGGGGAATGGTTAACTTCTGTTTTCGAAGTGGTTTTACTCGCCGAGTTCCATAAAAGATAGCAAAAACTGCCAAGACAGAAAGAGAGCAGAGATCCAGACACTTCGGCAGGGGGCCGAGTTCGGACACGATTTGTCGTGCATTTTGTCGTGCGAGGTGTGCGGGAGCAACACAATTGCTGCGGGTGATGTGGACCAACGCGGGGAGGACTTCATCTTACCCGAAACGGCTTTCGCGAACTTGGGGGGGCATTCAATCCCATGTAAACCGCTTCTTGATAGAAACGGTTTGAGGGAAATGTGATGTCGACTTGGCTTCAGTTTGTCTGAAGTCTTCTGAGATCACCAGCTGTATTCTGTATTGGTTGCGTTCGCCCCTTGCTCTCTTGCCTGAGCCAAGCAACAATTCTGTCACCGCATGGAACTCCTCTTGTTGTGACTTTTAAAAAACAGTCCGGAAACCTCTGAAATAGCTGCTTATCTCAACGTTTGAGAGTGCAAGTTCAGGTTTCAGGATCAGTTCTAATAAGAGACCTTGCGAGTGGGACTCGATAATACGGAATTTTACTGAATCTCGGTTGGATAAAAGATGAGTGATCATTTCGAAAAAGTGGGACTGGTTTCCGAAATCCCGGATGTGGGGCGACTTTCGGTCATCTTGGGAGATGAAGTTTCTGCCCTCGTTTTGCGGGCAGGGGATGATTTCTACTGTGTGGAAGATATTTGTACTCATGACGGTCAGCCGATGACTGATGGGGATTTCGATGGTTGTGAGCTAACGTGCCCACGTCACGGCGCGAAATTTAATGTCAAAACTGGCGCAGCGACGCAAATGCCGGCAACGGAACCTGTCAGAACCTTCCCTGTTGAGATTCGCAATGGGGAGATTTACGTCGAATATGACGATTAACAAGTTGTCGACCAATTTGATTGATGGATGTGTCTCATTGAATGCATTGAAATTCACAAGAATTGAGTGACTCAGGCAGGAATTGGTCGCTATGATTCATATGGAAGAGTTTGCTTATTCATCACAGATCTCGGGCCAGGTCAATTCTGTTTCCAACGAGATGGTGAGATTCGAATTCGATGTGACAGACGCTCATACGTTGTTGAGGTGAAGCCGTGCCAATGATTCTTGTATCGCTGGATGATGGGGCACCAATCATCATCAACAAAGCTGTGGTGTTTTTTGGTCGCAGCCACGAGTGCGACATCGTTTTGGCTCAGAGCCGAAAAGTCTCTCGAAAGCACTGCTGTCTGGCTCAAATCAACGAGAGTTACCTCGTGAGAGATCTGGGGAGCATGAACGGTGTGCGGGTCAACGAACAAAAAGCGGACCCGGAACTCCCTCTGGAAGTTGGGGATGAGCTATGGGTTGGCGATGTCGGCTTTCGATTTCAGCCACATAGCTCTGATCAGGGAGTGCCAGTTCAGCGCCCCGAAAATACCATCTCGGAAACGTCAGAGAAGATGGCACCGAAGAAGGATGCACCAAACAAGTTCCTGAATGTCGCTCCACCCAGTCTGGAGCATCCTGTGGCGATTCCTGAGGAAAGCAAAGAATTCATTATCGAAGAGTCGATTCAGCAGCAGATTATCGATTCAGATGAAGAATGACCGGTTGGTCGTTGAGCAGAGTTCTTTTAAGCGGAGATCCAATTCTGGATTTCACCTTCTGCCTCATGGCGAGCAGCCTCTGAGGTCTTGGAAGCTATTTTTATGGCCCGGTGAGTATTGAGTAATCAAGCATTGAATACGCTCTACTCAATAAACCCAACTTCTTCAAGTTTATTTGTAGTGTTGCCCCACATTCCCGATTGGCTGTTTCCAAGCGCGCGAACGGAGACGATACAAATTCCGATGATCAATGCCAGCATCACGGCATATTCAACAGATGTTGGGCCACTTTCATCCTTCAAAAAGGACTTTAGCTTAGCCAGGGTTTGAGTATTCACGGAATGAGTCCAAGTTGATGTTTAAAGTCGTATCATGTTCTTGCTTTTAACGCCAGCAGCAGATTGACGCAGAATTCAGAAACATTATTGGGTTCGGCTATGGAAAAAATGTCACTCGAAATCGGCTCAATCGCACACCAACGAGAGTGCCAAATTCCTGAAAGTGTATGACGCATTCAACTCGATGGGAGTTTCGGATCAGTTTCTCTCTGCTAGCCTGCGGGGGAGTCTTTACGCAATTCCAACGAGTCGACTTCGCAGTTCTCAATGTAAAACACAAAGCTCAGCAGAGCCTAATTGAAGGTAAGTCCAGAAATTTGAGAGTCAAATCGAATCCTTTGGATTTGACGAAAATTCATGCCCAAACTGAAAAAACGAGAACGCAACTCTGCCAGAAAGACAGGATTTTGAAGATTGCAGGCTTCTCCTTGCAATCGCCGGCAAGTGTACTATCTTCTTATAAGGGAATAGTTTACGTTCGTTCGATGCGCTTCCGTTTTTTTGCTGGCGCAGCATTTGCAATTCCTGAAACACGACACGCTGTTCGATATTTCCCCCCGACAACCACTCACACCGTTGGAACCAGTACAATGCCTATATTCAGATGGGGAAGTGCTCTGGAAGCATTCCGCGATCTTGAACGTGAAGTGGATCGCTGGGTAAGGGGAATTGATATTGTCTTCGAGAACCCACGGTTCGGTCGACCATTTCCCTCGGTCAATCTTTATGAGATTGGTGACGAATACCTCATCACAGCTGAACTTCCCGGAACAGAGGCCAAAGACCTGGATTTGAGTGTTGCCAACGGATTGGTCACGATGAAGGGAACCCGGGATACCCTGGGTGAAATCTCAGAAGATCGGTTCCGTCGTAGCGAGCGTCTCTCTGGAACATGGGAGCGAACCATCACCGTTCCCGAACGAATCGATGATGACAATATTCGAGCCGAACTGACTGACGGACTTCTCAAGCTTTATCTTCCGAAAGCACCCTCGGTCGAGAGAAAACAGATTCATGTTATTGGGGGCAAGTCGGAAGACGAACAGTCTACCGAGTCTCGGTCCATGGAAGTACAGAGTGAGAAGGAGGGAACGAACGATGAATGAACTCCCTACTCCTGAAGATCAGCAAGAAATCGCTGACTCTTTACAGAAACGATGGGTCCGGACACCTCCGATCGACATCTTCGAAACGGAAGATGGCCTGGTACTTCGCGCAGACTTGCCGGGTGTCTCATCAGAAAATCTGGAGCTGCAGGTTCAAGACAATCGGTTAACCCTGTTTGGACGTGTGATCGAGGAACTTCCCGAGAATGCCGTCCTGATGCACCAGGAATACAATCATGGTGATTTTCTTCGCTCGTTCATTTTGAGCGATGATGTCGACCATGATCGCATTTCCGCCAAGCTGACGAATGGTGTCCTCGAAGTGACGTTACCAAAAGTTCCGCGTGCTGAGCCGAGGAAAATTTCAATTCAAACGGACTGATTCCGTCACTTCGACGATGGCATCGACGGCAATGTCACACAGTCTTTCTACTAACTCTCGTGGCATCGCCGGGGCGGGCATCAGCACGACAACATCTCCGAGCGGACGAAGGATCGCGCCGCGTTTTCGGGCAGCTAAAGTCACCAGGTGACCGGTCCTTTGTGTCGTGGGGTACGCTTCGACAGGATCGCGACGGGCGACCAGTTCAATCCCGACCATGATTCCTTTTTGTCGAACCTCTCCGACATTCGGATGGTCCGCCAGAGGCTTCAGCTTTTCTGCCATGATCGCCGCATTCTGCTGAGTCTTCTCAAGGATCGAGTTCTGTTCGAACAACTCAATGGAAGCGAGCGCGGCTGCACAACCGAGTGGATTGCCTGTGAATGTGTGACCGTGGAAGAATGTTTTTCCGGCTGCCGGTTCAGCCAGAAACGCCTCGAAAATTTCGTCGCTCGCCAATGTTGCAGCAACCGGAAGATAGCCACCGGTGAGGCCTTTGGCGACACACATCAGGTCCGGTTGGACCTCTTCTTGTTCGCACGCAAACAGAGTCCCTGTTCGGCCGAATCCAACAGCAACCTCGTCAGCAATGAGCGGGATTCCATGACGGGAAGTGAGTTCGCGGAGGTGCTTTAGATAACCCTGAGGGTGAACAAGGATACCGGCAGCACCTTGGACGAGAGGTTCAACAATAAAAGCAGCAAGTTGATCTCCATGTTCCGTGATGATGCGTTCAGCTTCGTCGAAGCAGTGTTGGATTGAGTCCGCGGCTGAGGTTCCATCTGGACGATGCAACACCGCTGGTGACGGGACTGTGACTGTTTCGAACAGCAGCTTTCCGTAGATGGAATGGAACAGTTCCATGCTGCCGACACTGACCGAGCCGATGGTGTCTCCGTGGTACGCCCCTCGCACGGTCCCAAACAAGCGCCGATCTTCCGGTCCCGATTTCTTCTGTTGATGGTACTGATACGCAATCTTCAGCGCTGCTTCGACTGCAGTGGCTCCGCTGTCGGTGTAAAAAACTTTGGTGAGATTCTCAGGTGTCAGCTCAACGAGTTTCTTCGCCAGTTCAATGCTGGGTGTGGACGAGAGCCCCAGCAGAGTTGAGTGACCGATCTTTCCGAGTTGCTCCTTGATGGCAGCATCAATTTCGGGGACTTGATGACCGTGAACATTGCACCAGAGCGAAGAGATCCCATCAAGGTATTCGGTTCCGTTGACGTCGAAGAGCGAAAAGCCTTCTCCTCGTTCAATGATCGGAGCATCTTCTTCACGGTAAGCTTGCATCGGCGTAAAGGGATGCCAGACGTGGTCGTTGTCCCATTGTCGGAGTTGTTCCGGAGTTGTTGGTGTCGTCATTATCTGTTCGATTTCTATATTTCGTACGTTTCCGCCGGACATTTCAAGGCGTGACCGACTCAAACCGGGTTCCCTGAGGCGGGAAATTGTTGGTTGAGCATGCTGTGATTGTGGGCGAAGCAGTCCTGATGAGTCCTTTCATTCGAGAGAAGAAAGGCATTGTTCATGAGCTATTTACTGCAGTCGCACGTTTCCCGCACAAAGTAGTCAACATCGCCAGTTCTCACAATCAACATCAACCGGGCTGTAACCGGGCTGTAACCGAGTCGCAATCGAGTCGCAGCCGAGTCGGTGGGGCGTAACAACGTGTTGAGGCGATGGCTGGTGTCGACTTCTCGCGACATCTCTCAAGCATTAAGATTGATAGTTTTGCCAACAATGTTTTTCTTTTGATGGTTATGACAATCTCTGTTGAGTCTGGTTCGCGCTTACAGGTTCGCTGGCAGGCGATGATTTCTCACAAGTCGGCGGTCTATGGATTCGTTTTCGGCCTGTTGTTTTCGAGTGGTTGCACAAGGTCGAATCCTTCGGTTTCTTTGATCCTTCCGCAGAAGGTTCGGGCACAGACTCTATTACTCAGCGAGATTCAGGCTGCCGAGAAGATGGCGGACGTTATCAAGTGTCCGATTGTCGTTGAGAACTCGACTGGAAAGGTTCAGACGCTGAAATTAGTGGGGACGGGTTGCTCTTGTTATGGAGTCACTTTTGAGGGACGCAAATTGCCCAAGGGGGAGCCTCTGGAGATTGGAGTGAACGAGACCGTTTTGCTGAATGTTGATGCAGGACCTCCGTTGACGGAATCACTTCAGGACTATCAGGCCCGGTTTGAGTTTCAATCGGCAGCTGACGGGAGGATCGAGCAAAACGTACTGTGTGAGTTGCAGGTTTATCGAGATTTGAAAGTCTTCCCGCTGGTCCTCGTTTGCGAGACCGATCTCGGAGTGACACAGGGTTTGACAAGGGAACTGACTATCGAGCGGATCTATCGCAGCGAAGATGGTGTCACTGCCGAGCCGACGATCAAGCATCTTCCCGAAGGAGTTTCTGTAGTGAAAACGGTTCGGTCAGTCGGCCCGATTGAACTTGAGACGGGGATCTGGAAAACCGTTTGGACTTCATTGCTTTCTGTCCAAGTGGCGGGAGATCTCTCGGCAACCGGGAAAAGGGAAACGTATGAGGTCGAATTTATGAATCATGAAGACGGCACAATTATTGACTCTGCTCAAATGCAACTCGTTCGCCGAGCACGTGCTCCGATTCTGTTTCCAAAACAGATTCAGTTTGGTCGGATTCCGCTGGGAGAAAAACGAAGACGAACAATCTTCCTGACTCACTCGGAAGAAGCAGAGTTTCAGCTAAGCCTCGAAGAGTCTCAGTTGCCTGAGAATGTCTCGGTGATGATTCCAGAGGAGACAGCGTCTCGCTTTCGTGTCGAGGTCGAGATCGAAGGTCTGGAACTGGGGGATTGGACTGAAACTCTTCAGCTTTCCACCAATTTGAGAAAGCAGCCGACAGTCGAGGTTGAATTGAAAGCGATCTTCAAAAAGCCTGATGACGATTGATCTTGCCTCATTTTTCAGTCTTATCCTACTATCCAGACAGTCTGTCAGGCCGTTTCCAGGAAAAGGAAATTTGGGAATGCCAGATTGTACTCGGAAGATGTGCTCAACAGGGTACTCAGCTGAGTAGCGTACCGATCAACAATGTGGGACACTGAAGTGGAATGCTGCTTCACACAATTTTACCTCATCCGATTTACCTCATCCGAAAAGTCGAGTGTTCAGAGAAAAGCAACGCTCTTGTCCTCTCTAATAAAACCTGAGCAAGTGGTCTGCAATCGAGTGTATTGCTCTGATTTCAGGAGTCTTGTCAGGGCTTCTTAGAATGGCAAATTGGTCAACACCGGGATATGGATCCCCCTCCTTATAGTGAAAGTGAAAAGGTCCTGAAATGAATTCAGGTGATCAAGACTGGGCTGGTCTTCCAACAACGGATCGACTCGAACGGCTGTTTGAGTCAGAGACTCACGACTTACCAGCTGGCTTGCAAAGTGCCATTAATGCGTCTCGCGATTGGCTTCTTGAGCATCAGTCTTCCGATGGATACTGGTTGGGAGAACTGGAAGGGGACACGATTCTCGAATCAGAGTATGTCCTGCTGCTGGTTTGGCTGGGACGAGCGAATTCTCCGATTGTCGAAAAGTGTGCCCGTTACATCTTTCAGCAACAACTCTCTACAGGAGGCTGGGCGTTATATCCCGGCGGGCCTTTAGAAATCAGTAGTTCCGTCAAGGCGTATTGGGTCCTGAAGATTGCCGGATACGACCCCGAATCAGAACCGATGCAACGTGCGAAGCTCGCCATTCTGGCTGCTGGTGGAGCTGAACGAGTCAACAGCTTCACTCGTTATTACATGGCTTTGCTGGGGATCATCACTTATCGGCAATGTCCGGCTGTCCCGCCAGAGTTGACACTCCTGCCGAACTGGAGTCCCATCAATCTTTACGAGATGTCTTCCTGGTCCCGAACGATTGTCGTTCCGCTCAGCTTGTTATGGGCCTTTCAACCAAAGACTCAACTCTCAGTCGAACACCGCATCGATGAAATTTTCTGTCAGACTCCAGAAAAGATGCCAGTGTCGATGCCCCCTTCTGATCAACTTGATGATCTGAAATCAAAAACCTGGATTCCCTGGGCAGCTGTCTTTCGGGGAATTGATCGAGTCTGGAAAACAGTCGAGCGTTTCCATCTCAATCCGTTCCGCAAACGTGCGGTTCAAACGGCTCATCATTGGATTCTGGAACGATTTGAGAAGAGCGATGGACTCGGCGCAATTTTTCCTCCGATTATCTGGAGCATCATTGGGCTGCGATGTTTAGGGTATGAAGAAGATTCGAAAGAGATCCAGACAGCTCTGAACGAACTGGAGAAGTTGACGATCGAAGAAAATGGCACGATCCGACTGGAACCGTGTCGGTCTCCGGTGTGGGACACTTCCATCGCAGTGAACGCATTGCGTGAAGCAGAAGTCCCTGCGGATCATCCGAAGATTCAAAAAGCGGTTGACTGGTTACTTTCCAAGGAAGTCCGTGACCCGGGTGATTGGTCGATAGCTCATCCTGATGTTGAGCCTGCTGGCTGGTATTTTGAATTCAATAATGAATTCTATCCAGATATCGACGATACTATCATGGTGACGATGGCGCTCGCTCGTTGCCTTCCTGGGCAAGGTAACGAGCTCGACAAAAGCTGGTCGTCAAAGATGATCAAGTCGCAACCAGGAGAAGATTTTTCATCGACTGAACTACAAATGATGGTCACCGGGAAAGGTGAATCCGTACAACAGTTCCTCTCGAAGATGGATCGGGCCGAACCGATGCTGGCTGCAATTCGGCGTGCGGTGAAATGGGTGGCTGCCATGCAGTGCCGCAATGGCGGTTGGGCAGCCTTTGATGCCGACAATGACCGGGAAGTTTTAACTCGGGTTCCATTCGCAGATCATAACGCAATGATCGATCCACCCACTGCCGACATCACTGCTCGTACGCTGGAGATGTATGCACGTCTGGGGCTGAACACTTCTGAAGAAATGTTCATGAAAGCGGTCGACTTTATTTGGGATGAACAGGAGTCGGACCACTCTTGGTACGGTCGTTGGGGTGTCAATTATTTATATGGAACCTGGCAGGTCCTGGTCGGCCTGACTGAGTTTGGAATTCCGACGAGCGATCATCGTATTCAGGGAGGCGTGGAGTGGCTCAAACGTTTCCAGCAAGCAGATGGAGGCTGGGGCGAAACGGCAAGAACTTATGACGAACCGAACTTGCGCGGGACCGGCCCGACAACGCCGTCTCAAACGGCTTGGGCTTTGATGGGGCTCATGGCAGGCGGGGAAACGAAGTCCGCTGAAGTTTACAACGGCATTCAATATTTGTTGCAAACACAGACCTCTGACGGAACTTGGCAGGAAGAGTGGTACACCGGGACCGGGTTCCCACGAGTCTTCTACTTACGTTATCATCTTTATCGACACTATTTCCCCTTGATGGCCCTGGCGAGGTATTCCCACCTGATGACATCGGAATCGGGAGAGAAGAAATAGCTCGGAGAACAATGTCGTCTTCATCCTCACGAGAGCTAGAGCAAATTCACGATTGGTCTGCAGTCATATCGCTGCATCTTGGGTAGTCGTTTACCTCCGGTGAGTCACCGGGGGGAAGTCGACACTGAATATCAGTTCGAAAGATGCTCGAGCTGCGGGTGGAAGTTGACAATTTCAGGACGAACTC